>JAFUDL010000475.1 GCA_017459225.1 Kiritimatiellia bacterium | reverse complement strand
GCGGCAAGGACATGTCGAAATGCTGGCTGCAGATCGACTACGCCGAGCCGCAGTCCGTGGCCGCCTACGACTGGGCGATGGCCAACGACCGCTGGCTCGGCGAGAAACCGCGCGACAAGCGCGACCCGATGGCGTTCCGTCTTCTCGGCAGCGACGACGGCAAGACGTGGACGGAGCTGGACGCGCGCAGCATCGGCGAGAAGAAGATCAAGCGCAACGCCTGGACCGGCCCGTACAGTCCGCTGCGTGGCGAATCCTTCACGGCCCACCCGATGATCACGCGCGACGGGCGGCGCATGATCTCGCGCAAGAACACGGCCGGCGAGACCGTCTACGAGCTCGTGCCGACGAACCGCCTGCCCGCGAACCTCCCGCTGGTGCGCGAGTGGAAGCTCTACGGGCTCAAGTCGTCGCACACCGACGTCGGCCTCCACAACTCGCAGTACATCCAGCGCCACGGAAGCGTGCGGCGCATCGACGAGGCGGCTCGGCTCATCGACGCCGACAAGCGTTCCGATTCCGATCCGGCAGCCTACCGCTATGTGATGGAGGGCGCGTGGTTCTGGAACAACTACCACCAGGACAAGGGCATGGACGCCGCGTGGCGCATCGTCACAAACTACATGGCGCGCGGGCGCATGGACGTGGGCGTGACGTGCGCGGGCAACCACACGCACCTCTACTCGGTGACGGAAATCGACCGCTCCATCCTCACAAAGCGCCGCCTTGAGCAGAAATGGGGCGTCCACACGCGCACGTTCATCATGCCCGACAATCCCGGCCTCAGCTGTTCGCTGATCGATCCGTACGTCCGCGCGGGCGTGCGCTACTGCTTCTTCGCGCCCAACCAGTGGAACCCCATCCGCTCGACCATCTGGAAGATGCGGAAGAAAATGCTCACGTCCCACCCCGACTACAACAACCCCGACCTTCAGGGCGGCGGAAACCGGATCGCCGTTTCATACGACCTCGACCTCCCGATGGTCTTCCGCTGGAAGGCACCGGGCGGGAAGGAGTCGCTGCTCGTGTGGTGTTCCACGCACTATGGACGCGGGTACGAGCGGCTTGGGCTGACGCATTGCGTGAATCCGTCGTTCATCCCCGGTGCCGAGGCGCGCATGCCGGAGTTCCTGAGAATACTGGAGAGCAAGTACCCCTACGACGTGTGGCTCGCAGGCGTCTATTGCGACGACGAATGGCCGAACACCGGCTTTGCGGACTTCGCGGCGGAATGGAACAAGAAGTGGCTGTGGCCGCAGTTCCGCACAGTGGGACGCCTCGACGAGCCGTTCGAGTACCTTGAGGAGAAGTTCGGCGACAAGATCCCCACGCTCACGGGCGAGATGACGAGCGGCTGGCTGCAGCACGCCGTCTGCGCGCCGGAACTTCTCGCCGACAAGCTCAACATCGACCGGAAGCTCGAGACGGCGGAACGCCTCGGCACGTTCGCCGGCACGATCGACCGCGGGGCGGTCGACCGCGCGTGGTGGTATCTGATCCTCTACGATGAACACTCCTACGGCACGAGCGGCTACAAGGGACGGAGAGTTTTCGAGACGTGGATGCAGCGCCGCGACTGGCTCGACCGCGCCGCCGCTACGGCCTCCAACGAATTGAATAAAGCAGTAACAAGACTGGGTCTAACGCCGGCATTGTTCACAAACGACAATTGCCACAATTGTTCACAAATCACAAATACAAATTCTCTCCGCACCTCTGCGTCTCTGCGCCTCTGCGTTAAAAATAATCCTGTCAAAGACGGCGTCACCGAGAACCGCTGGTACCGCGTGGCCGTGACGAACGGCGTGATCTACTCCATCTACGACAAGGAGCTTGCGCGCGAACTGATCGACGGCCCCGCCAACCGCTTCATGTACACCCGCAACAACCACAAGACGTGGGAGGCGGAGCCCGAAAAGGCGCTCGGCGCGAAAGTGACGCGCCGCGTGTACCTGGACGAGAACGAGAAGCGCATCGACATCGAGGACCGTTTCGAGCATGCGCGCGACCTCTTCAACACGTGCCGCTACTATCGCTTCGGCTACCTCGCGTTTCCGTTCGCCGTTCCGGGCGGCGAGTTCCGTGCGCACCTTAACGGAACGGTCATCCGTCCGTACGAGGACTGCCACCCGATGACGACGGACGCCTACTGCGCTGTGCGCGACTGGTGTCTCGTGGAGAATGCCGACTTCGGCGTGGCTCTGATGATGCGCGACTCTACGCTCACGGAGTTTGGCGAGATCCATCCCGACAAGACGTGCTACACCGGCAAGCCGCCAAAGGGAAAGACTGCCATCTATCCGTACCTCTTCACGGACTGGCTGCAGATGCACCAGCCCGACGGCGATTCGATGAACTTCACGTTCCGTTTCGCGATCACGTCGTATGCGAAGGTAGGGACGCGCGTCCCGCGCGTCCGCGGTCACGCGGGACGCGTGACCCTACCGGAAATCGCACGCATCTGCGAGGACTGGCTTGATCCGTATGCGAGATGGATGCGCGAAAACAACGTTCCGCGCGTCACCCGTGAAACGGTCGCGGAACCGCCGCCGGGCTGGACGGGCCTTATCGAAAAGCCGCGTGCCGGACACGGCGAGAAGGACGGGCAGATGTACATCCTCTGGGGCGCGGAGATGTCGCCCGCCTTCGACCACTACGAACTCTGGCGCGACGGCCAGTTCCTCGCGAACGTCACGAACGAGGCTCCCAACGGAATCCCCTATCGCGTCGCCCGCTATGAAGACCTGGGCCTCCCCACGCACTCGCGCCACGAGTACCGCATCCGCAAGGTGTGGAAGGACGGACGCAAGGATCCGCTCGGCGAACCGTTCTACGGGCTGACGCGGTACGTGCATGACGCCACGCGCGACGGCGTCACGTGCGATCACCGTCGAGGCGTCGGGCAACGACACATGGTACGTCTGGAATCCCGGCACGGAGCGCACGCCGCTTTGCGTGTCGCTGCGTCCGCACGAGTGGCATCGGTTCTACAGCCTCGAACCTGTGATGAAGAAGTCGCTTCCGCTCGCCCCCGGCAAGAGCCGCACGCATCGCTTCAAGGTCACAGTCACGAAGTGAAAATGCGGGCCGCCCGGTGGTCGGCCCCTACCGTTGGTAGGGCGCGATCACCGAGCGCGCCGTTCCCCGGAAGCGTTGGTAGGGCGCGATCACCGAGCGCGCCGTTCCCCTGAAGCGTT
>JAFUDL010000474.1 GCA_017459225.1 Kiritimatiellia bacterium | reverse complement strand
CAGCCAGGGCAGAACACCTCGATGTTGGCCGCCTTGCACTTGGCGATGTAGGCCTGCACCGAGAAAGGCGCCTCACCCTTCTTCCCAAGGCCGGTCAACCACACCGCTCTGTACTTCGGATAGCGGGCCTTGAAGTCCTTGAGGGCTTTGTACTGGAACGACGACACTACGATGTTCTTCTCGGTGAGGCCGTGCGCCTTCACGGCCCTGTCGAACACGTCGGCATACTGCGGCGAGTAGCCCTTGATCTCCGCCTGCAGCACGCCGTGCTTCGGCACGAGGGCGAGCACCTGGCCCAACAGCGGGATGCGATAGACCCTGGTTAGATTGCGCTTCGCGCCGAGGTTCAGCGTTGCCAGGTCCTCTGCCGTAAGATCGGCGATCTTCTTGGTGCATCCAGTCTGCTCCTCAAGCTCTTTCTGCCCGTGCATGCACACCATCAGGCCGGACTTCGTATAGTGGAAATCGGTCTCCACCCATGTGGTGCCTGACTCGTACGCGCGCCTGATGGCCTCCACTGTGTTCTGCGGCACTGCTTTATCCCACATGCCGCGATGGGCGATGTTGATCATCTCGACATCGGCGAAGACCGTGCACGCCGCGAATGCGCAGCAGGCAACTACAGTTCTATTCATCTTTTCCCTTTCATCTCAGTCCAGCCTGAGGAAATCGAAATCAACGTGCCCGCCCGCCTCCTCGGTGGAGAAGTAGAAGAGCGCGAAGCGGTAGCCCGTGAAATGCGGTATCGTATAGCGCATCTTGAAGGACCGGCCAAGCGGGAACCATGCGACGCCGTCCTCGCTGAACGCGAAGCGGCCAAGGTCGTCGCCCTCGGGATTGCCGTTGAAGAACTCGCGCGCCGGGCGCGCGAAATCGCCTATCGCCTTGAGGTAGACCTCCTTCGCTCCGCGCCTGAGCTCCGCCACAGCGCCCTGGCCGCGCTTGACGGCGGGGCCAGTCACTTCCACGAACACGCGGCCGTCGGACGTCTTTCGCACGCCGATGAAGCCGTATTCCTTCTGGAAGAAGGCTATTCCAGCCCAGTCGCCCGGCTTCATGCCAGAGACGTCGAGCTTCGTGACGGCGCGGCAGGCGGGTCCCCAGCAGCGCTGCGTAAGCGTGTTGCGCGCGCTGAGGAGGTCGCCGTCGAGACGGTCTGTGGAAAGCCGCATCCATCCTGGCCTCGCCGTGAGCGACCAGAGACTCTCCACGGGATTGTGGTTCCACTGCCAGGCGATGTCGAGCTTGCCGGAGTTGAATTCGTCGGACGCCACGACACCCGGCATCCGCGGCGAGGCGGAGGAAACTAGATTCGTCCGCCCCACCACCGGCCAGTCGTCCTCCCACGTGATTGGCAGGATGTACGGGCAGCGCCCCACCGCGCCGCGGTCGCCGAAGAAATAGCCGTACCAGTTGCCGTCTGCGTCGTCTATGAACGACCCCTGGGCGATACCTTCTCGCTGCAATACGACCTTTCCTTCCCACGGTCCCCTCCTCGTCTTACCGCGGTGCACCACCACCGTGCGGCAATTTCCGCGCGGCCATGCGATGTTGACGAGATAATACCATCCGTTGCGCTTGAACACCTGCGTGCCCTCGCCGAGCCCGCCGCCCCCGCAGCAGTCGGTCACGTTGTCGAGCACGATCTCGCCGCGGTCCTTGAAGCCCGAGAGGTCCTCCTTCAGCTCGGTGAGGCGCACCTTGTACGGACGCCCCGGCACGGTAGCGTATATCCAGAACCGGCCATCCTCTATCCAGAGCGATTCGTCGTACTGCTTCGGCGAAAGGCGAGAGAACGACCACGGCTCCTTCTCTGGATCGCGCGTCCAGAAGAGATACGTCGAGTCGATCTGGTTGTTGAAGCTCGTGACGTAGAACATGTCGCCCTGGGCGTCATAGCGGATTGAGCTTGCCCATGTGCCGCCCGAATAGTCGTTTCGCCCGTTGTCGAGGCGGTCCTTAGGACGGTTCTCGATCGTCTCGTAGCAGTACGAGGCCGTCTTCCAGTCCACGAGGTTCGTCGAAACCATCACGGGGATGCCGGGGTTGAAGTGCATGGACGTGGAAACCATGTAGAACTTCTTGCCCTTGCGGCACATCGCGATGTCGGGCACATCAGCCCAGAGCGTTGGCGCAAGCGATGTCGCCCCCGCGCGGGAGACGCCGCTCTTCGTCTGGTGGACAAACGGGATAGAGCCATCGGGGTTGCGCGTGTACTTTTCGATGCAGAAGCTGCGGCGGCAGTCGGCGCCGTTGGGCAGGTTCGCGTTGTGGTAGACGAGATACCACGAGCCCTTGAAGAAGACGCTGCCGCCGTGGATGGTGCCCGTGTTCTCCGCGCAGTCCGTGACGGCGCCGCGGTAGGTCCAAGGGCCGTGGATCGACTTCGCCGTGGAATACGCCCAGAATTCCGGGCATCCGCCGGCAGCGTATTCAAGGTAGTAGGTGCCGTTGAGCTTGTATATCCAGGGCGCCTCCTCGAAGTTGGTGTTCTTCTCTCCGTTGCGGCGGTGGCCTGCGCCCCACTTCTTCCACAGCGGCGCGCCGAACGCGGCTTCGTCCATGAGGCCCGCCACCGGCTTCACCTCGCCGGCGAGCT
>JAFUDL010000473.1 GCA_017459225.1 Kiritimatiellia bacterium | reverse complement strand
GCCTTGGAGACCTTGCCCTTGACGATCGAGCCGACGGGGTACTTGGAGGCGATGTCCGCCCAAGGGTCGGTCTGCGCCTGCTTGAGGCCGAGGGAGATGCGCAGGTCCTTGGGGTTGACCTCGAGCACGATCGCCTCCACCTCTTCGCCCTTCTTGAGGCACTCGGTGGGATGGTTCGGGCGGCGCGTCCAGCTCATGTCCGTAACGTGGATCATGCCGTCGATTCCCTCCTCGAGCTCCACGAAGGCGCCGTAGGCGGTGAAGTTGCGCACCTTGCCCTTCACGCGGCTGCCGACCGGGTAGCGGTCGGTGACGCTGTCCCAGGGGTTCTCCTGCGTCTGGCGGATGCCGAGCGCGATCTTCTGGTTCTCGGCGTCGACGGAGAGGATCTGGACGGTGATCTCGTCGCCGACGTTGAGCATGTCGCTCGCGCGCGTGACGTGCTTGGTCCAGCTGAACTCGCTGATGTGAACGAGGCCCTCGATGCCGGGAGCGATCTCGACGAACGCGCCATAGGCGGCGAGGTTCACCACCTTGCCCTTCACGCGGCTGTTCACGGGGAACTGCTCGGTGATGGTTGTCCAGGGATTCTCGGTCATCTGCTTGAGGCCGAGGGAGATGCGCTCCTTCTCGCGGTCCACGTCGAGCACCATCACGTCGAGCTCCTGGCCGACCTTGAGCAGTTCGCTCGGGTGCTTCACGCGGCCCCAGCTCATGGCGGTGATGTGGAGGAGGCCATCGATGCCGTCGAGGTCGATGAACGCGCCGAAGTCGGTGATGTTCTTCACATGGCCCTTGCGCACCTCGCCCTTCTGCAGGCTCGCGAGCAGCTCGGCCTTCTTCTCGGCCATCATGCCCTCGATGAGCTCGCGGCGGCTCACGATGATGTTCTTGCGGCTGTTGTCGATCTTGATGACCTTGAAATCGTAGGTCTGGTTGATGTAGGGCGTGAGGTCGCGCGTGGGCGACACGTCCACCTGGCTGCCGGGGAGGAACGCCTCCACGCCGTCGACGTCAACGAGCAGGCCGCCGCGCACCGCGCTGCGGATCGTGCCCTTGGCGATGCACCCCTCGGTGTACTGCTCGAGCACCTTCTGCCAGCGGATGAGGTCGTCGGCCGCCTTCTTGGAAAGGCGCACCATGCCGGTCTTGTCGTCTTCGAGCTGCTGGAGCATCACCTGGAACTTGAGGCCGGGCTTCACTTCGGCATCGGCGCCGAACTCGTCGCGGGAGACGATGCCCTCGCTCTTGTAGCCGATGTCGACGAACACGTCGCCTTCTTTGATTGAGGAAACGGTTCCCTCGATAATGGAACCGGGCTTGAACTGCTGGTCCTGCGTAGACGCCTGCTCCTTGAGGAAGTCTGCGAACACGCTCGACTTCTCGGACGGCATCGTGGGTTTGCGAATGGCCATTGAATTATGAACTTTTTTAGGTTTGTTGCTGTGCGCGGTTTTCTGCCGTGCCTTCCCCGTCTTTGGGCGAAGGAAAATATAGTATATCAAAATCTGCGGCGGAATGAAAGTGCCTACGCGAAAAAAAGGTAATGCGTCACTGCGTCACTGACGCCTGTGCCGTGGGGAGAGTCCCCGCGCTTCCTAACCGATCACCTGACGATGATCTGCGTGCCCTTCCGGCGCACCAGCTTTGCGCCAGTCTCGTCGGGCACAATGTAGAAGGACGCGCTTGCGGTCTCCTTGTCCGGCACCAGCTTAACCGTCGGATCCGGCGCGGCGCTCCACTTGATGACGTAGGGATTGTCGGACTTCACAAGCTCTGCAAGGTCGCTTCGGCCATGCAGATCGATCGTGACGCACGCGCCCTCGTCGAACGTTGTGTTCCTGGTGTTGTCGCTGTTCACGAAAGTGGCCGACCACGCCCCCGTCTTCGAGGAGAGGTCGATCGTGGAGCCGTCGAGCATCAGCACGTCGTTGCAGTAGGGCGAAAGCGGCGTGAAGGTGCCATAGACGCGGTATACTCCATCGCCCCCTACCACGTTGCTCGTCGTGCGTATCGTCAGGTTGCTCACCGTGGAAGTGCCATAGTGGCGCAGGATCGACGCAAAATCGTAGCTGCCGCCCTCACTGCCATCTGTGTTGAGGTCGTGGAACCATCCATTGCCCTGCGTCTTCACAGTGCCGTTCTTGAGAATGAGTTTGGCCGCTCCCGTTTTGTTGCCGTTGCTGCTGAACCAGAAGTCGGGATCCTTGCCCTGAAACACGATGGTGAGCGTGTGGCCGCCGAGGTCCCACACGGAACCGTTGACGATGATCTTGTCGGCCGAGACGGAATTCTGCGTGTCGAACGGCATCTCCGAATCGGCGCTGAGAGTGATGTTGCCGACGGACGAGATCATGTCCCCTATGGCGATGTTGCGGGTGTTGATCAGTTTTCCGCCCTCCAGGCGGTAGGCGTATTCATTGATGTTACGGCTCCAGGCGTCTGCGTACGCGCCTGCCGCGACTTCAATTGTCGTTCCCTTGGCGCCGAAAGGCATGTCCACGCTGGTGACGCCGAACTTGACGCCGCCCGCCGCGACGCGCGTGCCGCCGCTGTACGTCTGGCCGGCCTTCATAGCAGTCAGAACGCCTTCGCCCTCCTTGACCAGGCGGAGGTTGCCGTCGATCTGCAGATTCTGGTTGACGCAGTCGATACCTGCACCGATCTCGACGTGCAGCACGCCCCGATGCTCCGCGTCCGTCGAGGTGTCGGTAATCGTAAACGCGGCGGTGTCGATTTTCGCGAAAATGAGATTCCTGCCCTGAAGATCGATCGTCGATCCGCCGGTGACCAGGCTGAGGTCAAGGCCGCGCAAGTCGACGTCAGCGGTCAGTAGAACGCCGTCGAATGTAAGCGACTTGCAGACTAAAGACGTTCCCGTAGGCACCGCGAAGGCCGCCTCGCCCGCGACGGTGACGGCGGTGTCTTCTGTGGGAACGGCGCCGTCAAGCACATCGCCGACGAGATTCCTGCACACCCAGTTCCCGGGATCGGCGAGATCCGCCGCATTGTCTCCCGCGCCAGTCCAGAGAGCAGTCAAAGGCACGTTGCTGCCGGCGCTCAGAGTCTCGCTGGTGGCGCGCACCCATCCGTAGCGCGCCGCTTCGCAGTCTTCGCCCGCGGTGAGCGCATCGCCCGCGCTCGCGTAGAAACGCCCCGTCACGGCGTCGAAGAGGCCCACCGTTTCGTCTTCCGCCACCGCCGGAACGAACTCGCGCACGGTGCAGAGGGGGGTAGCGAGCTTGAAAGAGTAGTACCTGCCCTTCATCGTCTGGTCATACGCGGCACCCATCTTCAAATTGCGGTAGAGGTTGATCGTCCAGCCGCTTTCGATGAATGACGTCGCGACGAGACCGGAAGCGTGACGATTGTCGTCCGCCGTAAACAAGACCGGCGAGAACGTCGCGTGGTGTCGCTCGTTGAGAGTGCATTCGAATGGCCTGTCGTTGTTTCCCGAGACTTCCATGTGCCAGAAGCCGTTGGAGGTAAGGCGGGCAAGGCCGAAGTTTGACTTCTTGTCGCCGGTGCCCATGGCGCCGAACATCCAGTCCCACGTGCCGTTGGCCTCGGTGAGCAGCAGGTCGAAAGTGGCAGTGAGATCGCGGCGCGGCGCGATGCCGGTGTCGATGTGCGAGCCGCCCTGCGAATGCGCGTAGGCGACTTCTCGCGCGTATGGAAGCGAATCAGTCTGAAGGAGGAAGAAGCGGAATTTCGCTCCGGAATCCTTGAACGCCTGCGGAATCGCGTAGTCGTAGGTGGCCGTTTCGGGGGCGATCTCGGCGACCGTCTCGAACTGGGTCCAGGCATGCTTGTCGCCCTCGCCGTCCACAGCGCCCGAGGCGACGCACAGATGGAGATTCCGCGTGCGCCGTCCTCCGAAAGCGAGCGACACCGTTTCGCCGTCGTTCGCGGTCACCGAAAGCGTGGGGGCATCGTTCGCGTCGATCGTCAGCATGTCGCCGAGGCACATTCCCGAGCGGCCGTGCGAGTAGATGCTGCGGATCTCCTCATGCGTCAGGGAGCGCGTCCAGAGTGCGAAATCGTCCACGCCGCCCACGAACTTCTTCCCATAGTTGCCCGTGCCGTCCTGGCCGATGCAGAACGGATAGCCGCTTTTGAGCACGAAGGCGTCGAATGGAGCCGACGCCCAGTTGAGGGTTCCGTCGCTCCGCCCCTGATAGGTCGTGATCACACCTTCGTCGGAGCGCGTGACGACGTAGAGCGTCCAGCGGTCAGAAGCCTCGTAGTCGAATGTGCCGTTGAATTGCCGATTGGAGCCGGAGCCGACATTGAGGACGACGCCTGCCGTCGAAGAATCCTGCTTGCGCGAGGCGCATAGAAGCACGCCTTTGTTTGTGCCTCTGCTCCAGTCCTCGTTTCCGAAGATCGCCGAATCACCCGTCTGAGCACTCATCTTCACCCAGACCATCGCCGTGAAGCTCTTGTCGCCGCCCTCGAACGTCAGCGCCTCCGTACCGCCCAGCCGCACATAGCTCCCCGATGGAATGTTGAGATATTTGTCCACAAATCCATTTCCGGTTATGGCCGGAGAGCCGGTGAACGTTGGGACGACTTCGGAATCCTGTACGGCATTTGCCGTGGCTGATTCATTGAACGGCATATAGACGCTGAGGCCGTCGCTCAGGCGCCGCGCGATGTCGGTTACGGCCGCATGGTCGCGCAGCGTCGCGTCGAGCCCCGCGGCCACGGGATCAATCCCGAAGTGGGCGAGTGCGGATGCGGTGATGTCGAAGTTGTACGGCAGCCCCGGCAGACGGCCGGGCGTGATGTCGCGCCCCACGAGGATCACAGGCACTGTGTGCGCCTGCCGCCCTGTCGTCTGCCCATGCGACTTCGCGTAGCCGCCGTGGTCCGACGTGACCAGGATGAGCCAGTCCTCCTCGTCGAAGGTCGGGCGCGAGCTAATCGCGTCGAGGCAGCCGCCGAGGTAGCCGTCCGAAGTGCTGAGGGCCTCGAGGTAGGCGGCCGAATGCGGATAGAAGCCGCTGCCGTGTCCGCCGGCGTCCGGCATGTCGATGAAGTAGAGCGTCGCATCGGGGGCGTTCTCGGAGGCGAGCAGCTCCGCAAGCGCCGCCGCGTTCCCCTCGTCGCCGTTGTTGAGGAACGTCACGCCGTCCGCCGGACCAAGCCCTGCGTCTTCGCCCCACGAATAGACGAACTGCGCCTTCGCGCCGGCCTTCGCGTCGACGACGCGCTTCAGCCATGTGGGGTACTGCGCGTAGTTGCCGTTCGCGGTCTGGCCGTTCGCGCTCACGCCGTGCTTCGCGGCCAACACGCCCGTGGCGATGGAGACGTGGTTCGGCGCGCTGTTGGGCGCCGCCACAGGCTCTGTCTGGCCGGTCAAGCTCCACGCGCAGCGGTAGCCCGCCTGCCACGTGCCGCTTCTCAGCTTCGCGATGTTCGGCATGTCGGCGGCCTCGACCGCGTCGGCGCGCATGCCGTCGAACATCACCATCAGCACCATCGGGCGGCGAGGCGCGTCCCCGTCGGCCGTGGCCGCACATGCTACAGACGCCGCAAGCGCTGCCATGCCGATCTTGGCAAGAACCGTTCCGCAAAGAGTCTTCCTGGTCTTCATCGTTATTCTGCTCCGTACTATGATTAGCATTTGTTCACAAAACAATGATACCATAACTTGGCGCGCGGCGCAATATGGCCCGCTCTGACGAGCGCATGGGAATGTTGCCACTGTTGCCAGTATCCAGTTCCAGTGGCCAATGCCCAATTGGAAACTGGCAACATTGGAACTGGCAACACTTCCTCATTGGCAACATTTTACCCGGCATTGCGGTCGCGACGGATTAGCGAAGCGGCTGCAAGAACAGATGTGGCAAGGGCGCCATCGCCCTTATACAGCAAGGCCGAGGCGGCCACATCGTACGTGCGTGGTTTTGCGATTGCCTCATGTGAAATTACGGCACGGAACGCGAATTATAGGCCAACGGGGACAGGTATAATGTAGAACGGCTTCTTTTCTGGTGGAGAAGAGTCGTTCCTTGACAACTGGCTGGATGGAATACGACTTGCAAACATGCCGACACGCGCGCTTGCGTCGTGTAGCGCCGCGCGCGTGTCGGCATGTTCACAAGTCTTTCCGCGCAGACAAAAAGATCCTCCTATCTG
>JAFUDL010000472.1 GCA_017459225.1 Kiritimatiellia bacterium | reverse complement strand
GATCTCAACAGCAACCTCGATTCGGTTGACATCTTCCCGCTGGAAGCGGGATCTGACGACGAGAAGACGTTGCTTGCGCTTCTTGAAGAGCACATTTCTCGAACGGGTTCGCCAAAGGCGCGGCGCCTTATGGCCGACTGGCAGAATGCGCGTGCGAAGTTCTCGAAAGTCCTGCCTGCGACTTGATGTTATGGGTCGATCCCGGCCTTCTTCAGCTTGTAGCACATCATGCGCGGAGAGACGCCGAGTTCGCGTCCTGCGGCGCTTCTGTTCCCGTTGTGGCGCTTGAGCGCGTCGTTGAGGAGGTTGCGTTCGTACGCGGCGACCTTCTCCGCCATCGTGCGGCGGTCGGGGCGGTCGCTGTCGAAGGGGCTTTCCGCAAGCTCCTCGGTCTGAAGTGCAGGTGGCAGGTTGTAGCCGTGCACGCAGTCGTCCTTTGCCGTCAGCACGGCGCGCTCGATGCAGTTCTCGAGCTCGCGCACGTTGCCAGGCCAGGCGTACGCCTGAAGCATGTTGACGGCCGGCGCGGAGAAGCGCGTCACGTTCTTGCCGTACTTCAGGCGCATCTTGGAGAGGAAGTGCTGAGCCAGAAGGAGGATGTCGTCGGGACGCTTCGCGAGGTCGGGAAGCACGATGGGGAAGACGGATAGGCGGTAGTAGAGGTCCTCACGGAAGAGCTTCTTCGCCATCAGGTCCTCGAGATTCCTGCTTGTGGCGGCGATGAACCTCACGTCGCTCGTCAGGACGTCGTTCGAACCCACGCGGCTGAACGTGCGTTCCTGCAGGAAACGGAGAAGCTTCACCTGCACGGGTATCGAGAGGTCGCCGATCTCGTCGAGGAAGAGAGTGCCGCCGTTCGCCGCCTCGGCTCTGCCGATACGGCGCTCCCGGGCGTCGGTGAACGCTCCCTTTTCGTGTCCGAATAGCTCCGACTCTACGAGCGCCTCGGGAAGGGCGGCGCAGTTCAGAACAACGAACGGCTTGTCCTTGCGCGGCGAGAGCGACTGGATGGCCTTGGCCACAAGCTCCTTTCCCGTTCCGCTGGAGCCGCGGATGAGCACGGTGGCCTCGCTTGGCGCCACCTGGCGGATCTGCTCGTATATGGCGCGCATGGCGGGCGAATTGCCCACGAGGCGTCCAGGAGTGCCGCTTAGCATGTCGCGAAGGCGGCGGTTCTCGGCCCGAAGCGCGTCCTGCTCGGCACACTGTTCGCGGCAGACGCTCGCCGCCTCGGCGCAGAGGTTGGCGATGATTTCGAGCAGCGCCACGTCGCGTACGAGCGCGCCGGTCTCGCCGGTCATGGCGCGGTCAACGGAAAGAGTGCCGATCACGTTTCCGCCGTGTATAAGCGGCACGCATATGAATGACAGCGGTTCGTCCACCCTCCGCGCGCCGGTGCGGTTCAGGAAGCGGGGGTCCTTTCTCACGTCCACAACGATTTCGGCCCTGCCGGTCTTCGCCACAAGCCCCGTGATTCCCTCGCCGATGTGGTAGCGGCCAAGGGCGCGCTCTTCGGCGTTCAGCTGCCTGGCCGACGCCTCGATTCTCAGCTCGTCCCCTTCGAGAAGCGTGAATGTTCCGCGGAACATGCCCATCGACTTCTCCAGAATTACGATGACGTCGTCAAGAAGCTTGTGCACATTCCTTTCGCGCACGACAACGGAGGCGATCTCGCGCAGAACCGATATTTCCGATGACAATTTTTCTTTCATGGGGCAGTATTTTACCACAATTTCCGTCATGCGGTCTAGTGGTCAGTGGTGATTTTTTTACACCTGCTGTAAATGTTACGTTTCTTGTAAAAATGCGGTGGATGCATTTTACGTTCAATGTAAAACCTTGCTTGCAATTATGGGCATTTCTATGTAAAAACTCCAAATGGCATGAGTTTTGCTAGCATTATTTCACACAAGAACCGGGCACAAGTGAATTTGGGCCTGGTTCCGTTTACTGCTATTTTGCGACTGCCACTTTGTGGGAATTATGGTATAATACCCACCGATCCAAGAAAGGAACAGAAGGAACAACAATGAGTACCTACATTGACCAGACTCTAAAAGACCTCAAGGCCAAGAACGCCGACCAGCCGGAGTTCATCCAGGCCGCTGAAGAGGTCCTCACCACGCTCGCCCCCGTTGTGGACGCGCATCCTGAGTACCAGAAGAACGCGATTCTCGAGCGCATCGTTGAGCCGGAGCGGACTATCATGTTCCGCGTGAACTGGATCGACGACACTGGCGCCGTGCGCGTGAACCGCGGCTACCGCATTCAGTTCAACTCCGCGATCGGTCCCTACAAGGGCGGTCTCCGCTTCGACCCCACTGTGAATCTCTCGGTGCTCAAGTTCCTCGGCTTTGAGCAGATATTCAAGAACTCGCTAACCACTCTGCCCATGGGCGGCGCCAAGGGCGGTTCCGACTTCAATCCCAAGGTCTCCCCCCACACTCCCGGCAAGCGCTGCAGCGACGGCGAGGTGATGCGCTTCTGCCAGAGCTTCATGACCGAGCTCTTCCGCCACATTGGCCCCAACACCGACGTTCCCGCGGGCGACATGAACGTGGGCGGGCGCGAGATCGGCTATCTCTACGGGCAGTACCGCAAGATCGTGAACGAGTGGAACGGCGTGCTCACCGGCAAGGGACTTCCCTTTGGCGGCTCGCTCGTCCGCCCCGAGGCGACCGGCTATGGCTGCATCTATTTTGCCGAGAACATGCTCAAGACGAAGAAGGCGAACTTCAAGGGCAAGGTCTGCGCGATTTCCGGTTCCGGCAATGTGGCGTCCTTCGCCGCCCAGAAGCTCGTCACGCTCGGCGCCAAGGTCGTGACGCTCTCCGACCGTTCGGGCGCGATCTACGCCAAGAGCGGACTCTCCCTTGACGACCTCAAGGCCGTAATGGAGCTCAAGACCGTGAAGCGCGGCGAACTCAGCGAGATCGCCAAGCAGCTCAAGGGCGTCAAGTTCTTCCCCGGCGTCAACTCGTGGCAGATCGTGGACAAGGTGGACTGCGCGTTCCCCTGCGCCCGCCAGAACGAGCTCAACGGCGACGATGCCGCCTATCTGCTCAAGCACGGCTGCAAGCTCGTGGCCGAAGGCGCCAACATGCCCTCCACCCCCGAGGCCGCTGCGGCGTTCCTCAAGGCGAAGATCCTCTACGCCCCCGGCAAGGCCGCCAACGCGGGCGGCGTGGCGACCTCCGGTCTCGAGATGTCGCAGAACGCCGAGCATCTGAGCTGGTCCGCCGAGGAAGTGGACAGCAAGCTCCGCGGAATCATGGCCGCCATCCACGACAACGCCTACGCTGCCGCCGCTAAGTACGGCCACAAGGGCAACTACGTGATGGGCGCGAACATCGCCGGCTTCACCAAGGTGGCCGACGCCATGCTCGCCCAGGGCATCTGATCTGACAATCTATGCCCTATGAGGCGCCGGGGGGATCTTCTCGCATTTGTCCACCCCCCGGCGCCGTGTTTTCCGCTCATGGACACGTGCGAATGGCAGACAAATACATGAATACAATCAGGCGAAAGGTTTGGCCTCGTCATTTTGGCGGGGCCTTTTGTCAAAGGGGCCAAGATTTGGTATAATAGCCATTTCAACTGGAGAAAAGACATCATGTGCAATTGTTGCGAGAAAAGCGATCTCTCAAGGCTGACGCCGGTATTCGAGGCGTTTGCCGGCGACGATCATGCCCTCATATCGATCCTGCAGAAGGCGCAGGAAATCTACGGCTATCTGCCGACCGACGTGCTGTACGCCATCGCCGAGAAAACGGGGAATAGTCCCGCCAAGGTGCTAGGCGTCGCCACGTTCTACACGCAGTTCCGCCTCAAGCCCGTCGGCAAGAACCTCATCCTCCTGTGCAAGGGAACGGCCTGCCACGTGAACGGCGCGGACTCCATCGAGAAGGCGCTCGTGGAGGAGCTGGGCGTGGGCGACGGGGAGACGACCGACGACGGCCTCTTCCCCATCAAGACAGTCGCCTGCCTCGGGTGCTGCTCGCTCTCGCCCGTGATGATGATCAACGAGGACACGTACGGCTCCCTCACGCCCGCCAAGGCGAAGGACATCGTGCGCAAGATCAGGGAGGCGTCGAAATGAAGCTCGTTTTCGGAGAAGGAAGCTGCGGCATCGCCGCTGGCGCCCGCAAGGTGCGCGCCGCCGTGGAGAAGCTGAACACGGAAGGAGCCGTCGAAATCGGCATCACCGGCTGCATCGGCATGTGCTATCTCGAGCCGATTGTGGATGTCTATGACGGCGGCACGCTCGTGAAGCGCCTTGTGAAGG
>JAFUDL010000471.1 GCA_017459225.1 Kiritimatiellia bacterium | reverse complement strand
CGCGAAGTTCGTCGCCGGCGCGGTTGTGGACATGGCCGACAAGGCGGCGAAGAACGAGCAGGTGATCGCCTACAACGCGATGATGAAGGGCGCGATCGAGGGCGGAATGTTCCCGGCGAAGCGCGCCTACTTCTCCGATCTCTACACGCCATGCTACCGCTACGACGCTAACGGCGCGTACATCACCGGCAGCTTCCAGAGCGCAACCGATCTCCATCCCGACTGGCCGGGCGAGGAGAAGATGGCGGCCACGTACTGCGCGACAATCGAGGCGGCTCTTGCGGACGATCCCGACTTCGTGCCCGGCGCGGCCGACACTGCCGTTCCCACCACGCGCGGCATCGAGAACAACGTTCCTGCCGAATATCTTGCGGGCATGACTCGCGCGCGAGTTCTGGACATAGCCGAGAACAACGGGGTGAACTGCGCCACGCTCGGCCGCGTGCCCTATTCGGTTGTGAACGAGGCGGCGCCCACGGCCAACCTCTCGCGCGTTGGCTACTACATCGAACTGAGGCGCAAGGACACGGCGCTGGACGACTACCATGATCTGACGCGCTGGCTGTGGGTGTCGATGGACGCCTTCGGCGCGCGCACGATCGACGACGTGGCCGTGCCGCTCGCCACCATCAACCAGAGGGTGGTCACGCGCCTGCGCGTGAAGACGAACATGCCAGGCATCGAATCGACATCGGCGGACGAGAGCAGCGTGCGCGGCTGGATCGAGTTCTGGCCCAGCCAGTACAACGTGGGCACGAGCGGAGACGCCTCCGCGCCCGCGAACACATACGGCTGCGACTGGGACGACGTCCGGTCGAACGGCATGTCCGGTTACGGCTCTATGCAGGTGCACCGCTTCACCCCCGGCGCTGCGAATCCAGCGCAGGTGATGTTCTCGTTCAACCGCTGGACGGCGGATGGATGCTATGAAATCGGCATCGGCAACTTCTCGCACCAGCGGCTCAACTCCATGGACTGGACGTGGACCGCAGATTCGGGCAAGGGCATGATCGACACGATGAGCGCCAGAGCATACGAGGTGGCGAAGATCGAGATCTGGACTGCCAGCGACACGCCGGCAGGCGGAGCGTTCGTGCGCGTTGAGGCGGTCGACCCATCCGGCAGCGGCGTCGCGACGGTGACGGGCGTTGTGGAGAACTTCGGCGAAGGTTCGACTTCCGCCACCCTCACGCTTGAATGGTCCACCGACCCGACGTTCGCCACGGTGGCGGGTTCCGCAAGCGTGGGAGAGGTGACGGAGCCGGGCGTGGTGACGGCCACGGCGAACGGCCTCGCGGCCGGCGAGACGTGGTACTTCCGCTTCAAGAGCGTGAACAGCGAGGGCGTGAACGCGACTTCAGGCGTGAGCGATCCGCTGACGTCGGGCGTATGGCGCCCGCAGACGACTTCCGACGTATGGACGTCCGTCGCGTGGCTGATGAACGGAACGGGCTCGCCCGTGGCGCTGAATTCGGCGTGGACGGCGCTCTTCGACGGAAAGGAGACCGTGAAGACGGCCGCAGTTCAGATTCCCGAGCTTGTGGAGGCGAACCAGGTTGTGGTGGACTCTGCGGGGGACTACACATTCAACGGCGCCGGCGCAATAGCGTCCAGTCGGCTTGTAAAGAGCGGCGCCGGCACGCTCACGCTTGAGGCTGGCGTTCTCGCCGAAACGCCCGACATCGAAATCGATGGCGGCACGGTGAAGCTCGGCGACAATGCGGCGAAGGGCGCGGCCGGCAGGGACGGCGGCACGATCACGGTGAAGAACGGCGGCCAGTTCGACATGAACTACGCTGACACGGCGTCCGGCGTAAACCGTTCGCGCGCATCGATAACGCTGAAGAAGAATTTCGTGATCGAGGGTGAAGGGCCGGACGGAAACGGCGCCATCACGTCGTCCAGGGCGAACACCTACTGGAGCAACCCGCTTGGAATCGTCGAGATGACGGGCGACGCGACCATCGGCGGCCCGGGACGACTCGACCTTCGCGGCAATTCCAGCGCGAACGCAATCACCGGCCCCAAGGACGCCACGCTTACCGTGAAGAGCAGTCCTTCGGAGGACTATGGCCTGTACGTGGAGGGCGGCAAGATCGCCGTCGGCAAGGTGGTCGTGGCCGAAGAAGGAAAACTGGGTTCAGGATCGAACAATAACGTGTTCGACATTCCAAACGGCATCGACCTCTACGGCCTACTCAGGCTCTACAACGGCGACCCGGCCTGGAACGTGGGCGGAATCCGCGCCTACGGCGACAAGGCCCGCATCGGCAACAACAACGGCACGGCGTATGTGCGCCCGTCGCTCACGGTGGAGGCCGGCGCGAAGCTCACGATGGACGGCAGCAGCACGCAGCGCTATTCAGGCGTCATCACCAACAATGGCGAGATCGTGGTGGCCAGCGGCACCCATCAATTCGAAGGGGGCATGGAGAGCGGCAGCGGTTCGAAGATCGCCATGACGGGCGGAATGCTCTATCTCTCGGGCGCGGGCGACTACGGAGACGGCGCGTGTGACGTCACGGTCTCCGGCGGCGCGCAGTTCGTGCTGGGCATCAACAACACAGGACTCGCGCTGCCGAAGTTCGGAAAGAACAAGCTCTCCGTCACGGCGGCGAGCGGCAACACCGCCGTCGTGTTCTTCCATCCGGCGACGTCGGCGTCCTTCGACGGGCTCACGGTCAACGGCCCGCTCGACCGATTCTTCTCGCAGGGCCCGAAGTCCACCACTCTGAACGGCGGGCCTGTGGTCGACATACGCGCGAACGACATCGTGTTCTCGGCGAACAGATTCGAGATCGGCACCGGCAACGGACGCGGAGAGCTCACCTTGACGGGCGAAAACACGCACATCGCCACAAAGGGTCTCTATTCGAACTGGATCGGCTCGCACTACTATGCCGGCTCGCTGACGTTTAGGGACGGACTTCTCGAAGTCGGCGCTGACGGCATCAGCGAGGCCTGGACCGATCCGGCGCGCACGGTGTTCAACATGGAGAGCGGCACGCTGCGCGCGACGGCGAACTTCAACGTGGGCAAGGCCGGCATGACCGCGACGTTCGGCAGCCCGGAGAAGGAGGGCGCGGTGACGTTCGATCTGAACGGCAAGACGGTGAAGTGGGGCACGGGCCTCGCGGGCGCGAGCGACGTGACGCTCACGGGCGCGGGTGCGTTTGCGCCCGACCGCCCCGGCATCCAGGGCATACCGCTCGGCAAGTGGACCGTCGAATCCGCCGGCGCCGTCGACCTCAGAAACGCGGCCGGATTCGCGGGCGGGCTTTCGCTCGCCGAGAACGCGAACGTCACCCTCGACATCGCCGGAACGAACATGGTCGAATTCCACGCCTGGACCTGGCACGACAACGCATGGAACGTTCTGAGGCCGCTTTTCGAGGCCGGCCAGCCTATCGTTCCGTTCGTCGCGACATCTCTCACGTACATCAACCGCGCGTCGTCGCAGATCATGGACGTGAAATACGGAAACGGCAGCGGGTTCAACTACATGGGCGAGTTCTACGTGAGCGCGGAGCAGGCGGGAACGTGGCATTTCAGCCACAACGGCATCAGCCACAACGGCCTCCAGATCGACACGACGGAAATCGACAGGGCCGGAAAGAACACCACGACCACGGACAAGACAATCTCCCTCGACGAGGGATGGCACAAGTTCATGATCTCGTTCTACACGGATGCGGCCAATCCGTCCTTCGGCCCGAGGAACGGCAGCGAGACGATCACGTTCAAGGCGCCGGGCGACGCGGACTTCCGTCCGTTCGACACCACGACCGTTCAGATGCGCATGCGCTCCGAGGCGAGTGCCCGCACGAGCGTGCGCTGGCGCAAGTACATGAGCTATGCTGACAGCGCGAACGTGTACGCCGACGCCGATGAAAGCAAATACGCGGCGCTCGACGTGGTGACCAACTCCCTGCAGGTTATCCACCAGAAGTTCTCGACCGGCGTGAACGCTCCGCTCGGCGGTGCCTCCGCGCGCTTCGACGGCTACTTCAAGGTGACGAAGGAGACGGAGGGGCAGTGGACGTTCAACGCGAAGTTCGACGACCGCATCGCGCTGACGGTCGACGGGCGCCGCCTCTTCGCGGGCAACACCGGCACTGCGTCGATGACTCTGCTGGAGGGCTGGCACAGGTTTGACATCCGCACCGGCGACACCACGCCTTCCGGAAACACCACCTACGGCACCGGCGGCGGCCTCACCGATGCGGACGGCAACGTCGTGGCGCTCGAATTCAGGGTCAACGGCGGCGCATACCACGCCTTCGACGAGCGGTACGTGCCGATAGCCTACACGGAGGGCATCGCGCAGAAGTTCGAGAAGCCCGGTCTTGGCGGTGTGACCGAGCTCGCCGCTGGATCGACTCTCGTGAACGCGCCGCGCGAGGGCGGATGGTGCCCCGTGTACGGCACGCTGAAGGGCGCAGGCACCCTGTCGGGTCCGTTCCGCTTCACCGGCGAGGACAACTGCTGGGAGGTGGCAGGAAACTCCGGTCTCGCGAAGCTGAACGGCGCTGTGACGTTCGACAACGCGGACGCAAACGCGCTCGCGGGCCTCAAGAGCGTCAAGGCGACGTTCAACCGCAAGCCTGGTCGTTCGGAATACGAGATATCGGACGCTCTCGGCATCACGTCCGAGACCGTCGCGGGCATCGGCCTCGCCGTTACTGACGAAGATGGCAACGACTATTCCGAAGATTTCGCGCTTACGGTGAAGAGCGGCAAGCTCAAACTCGTGAACTCGAATCCCGGCGGAATGATCATCCTCTTCCGCTAGGCAGATGGCGACTGCCAAATGACGAATGGCGAATGACTCCAGAAGTCATTCGCCATTCGTTTTGCAGGCATTGGTGTAATGCTGATCAGTAGAGCACAACACGAGAGGCGAGATACGCCTCTTGCGAGTCGATCCAGTTCTGGAGCAGCTGGTTGAGCGCGTCGCCGTGAAGGGACTGGCGAAGTTCGCCGGAGCCGGCGAGCTTGTCGAGCCATTCGGGGCGAGAGTCCTTCTCGAGTTCCGCCTGATGGTGCTGCCAGATGGCGGCGAAGATCATCGCGCCAGCGGTGACGGGATAGAAGGCGTCGGGCTGCTCGATCGAGAGAAGCGCTCCTTCGAGCGTCTGCCCCTGGTAGGGTCCAGTGGCGGGACGGTAGCGGATCGTGCGCATCGCAATGCCGCAGGAGTGGATGGGATAGGCGACCTCGTCGATCAGGCGGCTTGCGTCAAGCCACGGGGCGCCGATGACGCGGAACGAGAGGGAACCGGACCGGTCGCAGTCAAGGGCGGGATATGCTTCGGTGAAGACCGTGGCGGGATAGAGCGCGGCGGAGTCCCAGCTGCGGATGGCGGGGGATGGCGGCATGAAGTTCGCCCACGGCGCGCGTGAGGAGTGCGACCAGTCCTTCATCTTTATCACCGTGAGGTCGATCCCGAGCGCCTCTTCGCGGGCGATGTAGCGGGCGCATTCGCCTGGAGTCATGCCGTGGCAGAAGGGGATGTTGAGCGGGGCCACGAACGAGGCGAAAGCGAAGTCGCGCATCGGGCCGTCGACTACGCCGCCGAGCGGAATCGGGCGGTCCAGCACCGTCACCGCCACTTTTGCCTCCGCGGCGGCCTCAAGCATGTTCTTGAGCGTGGCGAGGTACGTGTAGCACCTGACGCCGATGTCCTGCAGGTCGATGACGACTCTGCCGAGGCCCTGCATCATCTCGGGCGTCGGGTGGCGCGTTTCGCCGTAGAGCGAGTGAACGGGGATGTTCCATTCGGGATGAATCTCGCCTGCTGTCTTTTCGCCTGCGGCGGCGAAGCCGTACCAGCCGTGTTCGGCGGAGAAGAGGCACTGCATGCGGTCGGGGAACTCCTTGTGCAGGATCGCCGCTGTGGGGGAGGACTGCTGCGAGAGGAGTCCGAAGGGACGCGGCTTTACGATCGAGAGATGCTTGACGAGGGATTCGTAGTTGACCATTGCGGTGTTTACCTTTCGAGTGAGACGCGAATTGACGCGACGGCACGCGCCGTGTTGACGATTGACGGGTCGCCTGGAGGGTCGGCAAGGACGATCGAGTCGGATGCCGTGGCGTGCAGCCATGCTGAGGCGGAGGCCGCGAGAAGGGCGTCGTCGCGTCCGCTGCGCGCGAGGCGGGCCCAGCGTGCGGCGATTACGCCGGAGAGAAGGTCGCCCATTCCGCCCATTGCCATGAAGGGGTTGCCGGCCTCGCATGTGAAGAGGCTGTCCTGCCCAGGGGCGCCAACAAGCGTGTGCGGGCCCTTGAGCACGACGACGGCGTGGTAGCGTTCGGCGATGCGTCTGAGAGCTGACGGGCGGTCGGCGAGAACATCGTCAGGGGTGCAGTCCAGAAGGCGCGCGGCTTCGCCGGCGTGGGGGGTGAGCACGAGGGACTGTCCATCGGTGACGGGAAATGGACGCGACTTGCGGGCGTACCAGTTGGCGAGGATCGTGAGCGCGTCGGCATCCAGCACGAAGCGTCCAGCACTGCCGGAGAGCAGGCGCGAGAGCAGCATTTCGGCGTTCTGCGTGGTGCCGAGGCCCATGCCGATCGCGGTGACGTCGGCTTTGGGCGGAACGCATGCGGGGGTCTGCTTCGTGAATGTGGCCTCTGGCACGAGGCATCCTGCGGCGATGCGCGAGGCGTCGGGCACCACGAGCTGCACGAGCCCGGCGCCTGCTGAGCGAGCGCCAAGGCCAGCTATCACGGGTGCATGCATGAACCGGGCGCTGCCGCCCACGATGGTGACGGTGCCCGCCGAATACTTGTGTAGATCGAGGGGGCGCTTCGGAAACGCGTCCCTCAGCTGTTGCGGCAGTTTTTTCATTCGCACCTATTATAGCAAATTTACTGCCTAGTGCCTAGTGCGACTTAAAGCAGATCCGTCCAGTCGTAGTGGCGGTAGGCACCGTGCACAACGTCGGCAAAGCGCGTGTAGAGGTTTTCGTCGTCGATCATCTGCTTCCAGGACCATGTGGGTTTCACCAGCTTGAGCTGCGCGAAGCGTCCTTCGCCCACGAAGCGCGCGTGCGCGGCGGGGATGCAGGCGCGTCCGTACGCCTCGATGTCGAACGCCTCGCTGCATCCAAAGATCTTCTTCGCCGCGTCGACGGCCGACAGCATGTCCTCGGCGCGGTGGGCCACCATGTTCTCGCCGAGGTGGTAGTACTTCATCGTGATCATCTCGTCCACCGTCGGGCAGCCGTAGTACTTCGTGGACGACGCGCCGCCCTCTCCGCGATGGTGGCGGAAGTAGCGTCCCGTAAGGCCCCAGCCGCGCGCCTCGAGTATCACGGCGGCGCGGCCGTCGCGCAGAATCTCCTCCACGCGCGCCGCGTGCGCCACTGAGTCGAGTTCTTCCGAGACTATCATCACGGGCCTTAGCAGGCCATCCTTCGGAGATGTCGGGCGGAACGTGAACATCTGAAGGGCGATGCCGTCGTCTGTCAGGAGCGTTACGGTGGAGGATTTTCCGTTGGCGAGCTCCTGGTCCAGCCTGTCGTACGCCTCTGCGTGGAAGCCGGTCTTGCGGATGCCCGTAGCCGTGCGCACGATGTCGGGGGTGACGGGCTTGCGGGCGCCTTCAAGTTTGCGGGCCTCTTCGCGGATTAGGTCGTAGACCGTACGCTCGCCGGGAAGGTCAAGCACGTTGCCATTCGGGGTCACTAGGTTCTTCTGGTCGCGGGCGAGTCCCACGTCTACCTTCGGATCCGACAGACTGAAGCCGAGGTTGTACTTCTGGAACTTGGCGCAGTCGTAGCCTTTCCACACGTCTTCGCCTTTGAGGTGTTTGCGGAACCAGAGGAACTCGGCCTGCTTTGAGCTTTCGGCCCAGAGGTGGGGACCTGATGTGTTGATCAGCTGGAAGCAGTCGCCGCGGCCAAGCGCCTTGAACGCCTTGGCGGAGTATTCAGCGGTTTCGTATGCGCCGATGAACGGGAAGAAGTCGGCGTGCGTGGCAAGGTGAAGAGCGGCGCAGCGGTCGGCTGCGAGCATGAAGAGCGCGAGGTGGTTCATGCCGTATTTGAGCTGTCCGTAGAACTGCTGTTCGGCATCGCTCGCGCCGAGGTCCCAGTTCGTTCCGCGGATTGAGGCGATGAAGCCGGAAGGGGCGGCTGCGGCGATGCGCGGATCCATGGCCATGATGTAGCTTGAGGCGGTGCCTCCGCCGGAGTGGCCGGTCACGGCGAGGCGTTTTGCGTCCACATCGGGACGGGCGCAGAGGACGTCGAGCGCGCGCATGCCGTCCCAGATGCGGAACTGCGCCGTGTTCCAGCCCACGAGCGCGGCGCGGTGTCCGGTGCGGTTGTGTCCGTGGCAGACCATCGGCTTGCGGTTCTTGCGGTTCTGCGGACGCTCCCCCTGGTCGATCGGGTCGTACACCATCACGATGAAGCCGAGTTTCGCGCCGATCGCGCCCGGGCGCTGGTAGT
>JAFUDL010000470.1 GCA_017459225.1 Kiritimatiellia bacterium | reverse complement strand
CGTTTTCCTTTCCTTTGGCTGCTGTCGTCAGATTGTCACGGGCGGCTCTTCGTAGATCTCCACCTGCACCGTCCCCTCGTACACGGTGAGGCCGCACGTGTCCTCGATGGTGATCCGGACCTCTGCGGGGCTGCCGCAGGGGTTGCACCCCATGTTGTACTCCTCTGCGAGGTACAGCGCCAGGCCGTCGCCGGAATCGATGTTGTATTCTTGCATGGAGTCTGGCGACTCGCCGTACATGGGCAGACGCGGCGGAACGCATATCCACCACGCGCCGCCCTCGTCCTGGACGAGCGCACCGGTGACGCCGCCGCCGGGCTGCGCATTCCGCAGATACGAGAAGTTGTAGCCGTCCAGCACGCTCACGGCGCAGTAGCATGTCACGCCGTAGTCCACCGCCGCGCGGAATGTGGCGGTGGCGCCGCACGTGTCGCCCCTCGCGCAGAGGTAGAGCCCGTTGTTGGCGTACTCCGGCTTGACCGTGCCGCCCATCGAGTAGTCGCCCTCGACGCAGCTGTCCGGGTCGAGCAGGAAGTCCGCGCGCACCATGAGGCACGTCATGCACTTGTACGGGTCCACGCCCATCGAGGACATGCCGTCTTTGCACCCGACGACGCCCGGGTACGCGACCGGGGACATCATGGTCATGCTGTCGTAGTACGGCGTGCCTATCGTGATCTCGGCATCGCCTATCACGTCCCCCTCCTCCAGCGCGGCCACGCGCGCCTCGAGGTCGCCGAGCTTCCATGCCACGTCGTAGCCGTCATACCACACCGAGGTCGCGTCGTGGCTGTGGCCCGACGACGCAAAGCTCTGCGGCGTGTAGTACGAGCGCTGCAGGCCTCCGTCCGACTTGAGCACGGGCAGATATCCCGTGATGCCGCTGCCCGTCACCTTGTCGACCTTGCCGCGCTTGAGGGCGGCAAGGCCGGCGGCGAGGGCTGCGAGGGCTGCGGCGACGGTGCCGTAGGTGCCGTACTCGGCGATGTCCGCATCGGCCGCGATCACAACGGGGCAGTTGGTGACGGCCGCGGCGAAGGCGGGGTTTGCGGATGAGAGCGCCGAGGGTTGCAATGCGGACATCGCGCGATTGGACACGTTGGCGTAGTCGCCTGGCGTCGGCGCGAGGGCGACGATCCGGGCGTCGGTCTCGGCCTGGGTGTAGTAGGGCGCGTTGAGCACTTCAAGCGCCGAGAAGTCGAGACGGGCGACGGGCGGCGGCCGAACGTTCGGCGTGAAGCCCGGCGAGTGAGTGAGACGGAGGATGGCCGAGGCGAACACGTTCGACGGCGCGCCGAAGAAGAGCGCGACGCGGTCCGCGCCGGTATCCTGCTCCGCGCCGAACGTGGCAGTGATGACGTCGCCCTCGAGCGTCGCGGGCGCGCTCCACCACGCCGAGCCCATGCCGTTGGTCTGGAACCAGAGCCGCACGTCTGCGCCGGGGACGGCGGGCGGGTCGGTGTAGCCCCTGAGCGTGACGCGGAAATCGACCGGCACGCCGTGCGGCACCGGCTTGAGCGGGTACGGTTGCGTAGCGGCAGGAGTGTTCGTCCAGACGACGGGTACGGCGGCGTGGGCGGCCGCGAGAACGCCGCATAGCAGGACGGTCGCAAGGTGTGTGAAACGTGTTTTCATGGCGGTGCAGAGTCCTTTCTAGGGGGTTGCAGGTGTCCATACCCAGCTGTCGGAAGAGCCGAATATCTGAGCGTCGATAGGGAATGTGACGTCGCTGAAGAGATAAGCGTGGCCGTCGGTACTGGTCTCGCCGTACGTCCCGGTTTCATCGCCCCACAGTTTCGCGGAGACTCTGAAGGACGTGCGGCCGTCGATCCGATACATGCCGTCAAGCCATGCTCTCAAATCGGCGGATGTCCAGCCGGACACGGTCACGCTTCCCGCGCTGCCGGAAGTGGCCAACGTGGCCGGCGTGGCGAACCAGGCGACCCCCGCGTGGATATCCTCCGTGTCTATATTCTTCCACCAGTACTCGGCCTCCACTATCGCAAACGTGCGTCCGCTGAGAATGGCGGACACGGCCACGCCCTGTTCCAGGTTCAGTATGTCTCCCACCGTGTATGTGGTGAAGTCGCACACATCCTCGTGGCTTATGCTGCCGTCGGAACTGCGGCTCAATTCCCATGACGCGAACCTCTGCGGCGGGTTGGCGTGGAAGCTGCTGCTGACGGTGCGGTGAACCGAGACCTTGAGCAGTCGCCGCCGCATCCGCTTCAGATCGTAGAACATCCGCCGAAGGTCGTCCGCCCTGCGGTTGATCCGTCCGGCACTAGTGTATGACCTGTACTGGTACTCGTGGTAGTCCACGCCGGAATAGACTGAGCCGAACGGATACCAGCCACTGGGCGACGCGCTGAGGCTGCGCTGCGACAGTGGAAGGTGGAACGGCTTGGAAGAGTCGTTGGCCCACTTGTCCCGGAAGTCTCCCGCGATGGCGTCGTCAAGCGTAGCCGGCGGAGTCCAATCCGGATCCGCAAAGTAGTCCGTCAACGACCTCGCGATCTCGTTCGCCCTCCAATGCGGAAACCACCGCGCCGTGTAGTCCGGAAGCTGGGGATAGAACTCCAGAAGCGCATGCGGATAGACGTGGAAGGTCGAAGGCCCGCCCGAAGTCACGCGCTCGCGCCGCTCCGCCAGCGCCTCAACGAGATACGCCCAGTCCGCCGCGCACACGGCGG
>JAFUDL010000469.1 GCA_017459225.1 Kiritimatiellia bacterium | reverse complement strand
TCGGGGAGTGAGATTCAAACTTCGAAACTTCGAAACCTCGAAACTTATAAACTTTACTTGACGAGATCCGTCCAGTCGTAGTCGATGAGCGCGCCGTTAACCACGTTCGCGAACGGCACAACCGAGCTCTTGCGAACGGACTCCGCCCAGCTCTCCGGCGCCCTCAGGCACTGCACGCGCGTGAAGAGGTCGCGCCGCGCGGCAAAGGCGTGGGCCGCAGCGATGCAGGGTCTTCCGTGCGGCACCACCTCGCAGGCGAATCCCGTGCGGCGACGCATGACTTCGGCGAGCGCGATCAGCTCCCCGGCGCGCATTCCAACCATCGATCTGCCCAGAAGATACAGCATCACGGCCGGTCCTTCGTCCGAATTCTTCATCCCGTAGAACGAATGCCTGAGCCCCGCCGTCTCGCCGGTGCAGGCAAGGTCGGCCACCATGATCGCGCATCCCTCCGCCAGCGCCTGCGGCACGCGCATGCGGTGGATGGCGCGGTCCGGCCGGTCGTCGAGCACGATGATCGCGCCCTTCACCTTCCCCTTCGGCAGGAACGTGAGCGCAGGCACCTTCTGCCCGTCGCCGAACGAATACACCTCGCGCAGAATCGTGACGCCATTGGAAAGCCTCTCCGGCGCCGCGGCGGCCTTCACCCATGCGCCCACCTGGGAGATCGTGCGTATTCCCGCGCGGCGGCACACGACTTCGGCGAGCGCATCCCGGCCGCGCGCGGGCCTTGCCTTCTCGGCTGCGACAAGATCGTCCTTGAGATATTCGTAGATGCTCTTGAATCCCGGCAGTTCCTTCACCTTCCCGTTCGGCGTGACGTTCTTCGCCGCTCCGGCGAGGCCGCAGTCCACCTTCTTCTCGCTGAAGCCAACATCAAGCTTACGGCATGCCTCGACGTCGACGGGGGGCGTATTCTCGTCGAGCGCAAGCCAGCGCCGCATCCACTGCACGGACGAAGTACGCGTCGATTCCTTCCATCCATGCGGACCCGGCACGTCGGTCATTCCATACCGCGCCGCGTCGAGTCCGCTGTTCTTCACCGTATCCTGCACCACCGCATACGTCTCGCGTGAACCCTTGATCGGGAAGAAGTCGCCAATGCAGCAGTGCATCCTCACGGCGTTTCCGCCCAGCAGCACGTAGCCGGCGTGGTTGAGGCCGAACGCAAGCTGGCCGAATATGTTCTGCTCGGCGTCCTGCGGACCGCAGTGCAGGCACACTTCGCGCAGCGAGCTGATGTAGCACGACGGGCAGGCGGAGACGATGCGCGAATCGATCGACTCGAGAAGCGACGTCATGGTGCCGCCGCCCGAGTTGCCCATACAGCCCACGCCCTCCCTGCTCACGTCGTCGCGCGAGTAGAGGTAGTCGATTGCGCGCATGCCGTCCCAGATGCGCTGCTGCGCGGTGCTCTGCCCCAGCAGCGCGGCGAGCGCGCCGTAGCGGTTGTGCGGCGCGCAGCAGAGTCCGCCCGGCACCTGCTCGCGCTCTCCCTGCGCGAAAGGATCAAAGGCCAGCACCGCGAACCCGGCGAGCGCGCCCTGCACTGCGCCGCGCTGGTAGGTGGAGCTTCCCTTGCCGTCAGCACTGTGGCCGCAGACGAGGATGATGCCCTTGTAGGGCGGCTTGAACTTCGCCTCGTCTGGAAGAAACAGGAGCCCCGTCACGAACACGCCCGGACGGCTCTCGAAGATCACCTTCTCGATGCGGTATCCGCTGCGCGCGATCTTCTCGGTGACCTTGGCGTTGAGTGGTGTACGCTCAAACTTTAGTCCGCCGATCGCCTCGACGTACTTCGCGTGCAGCTTCGCGCGATGCGCATCGTATTCCTCGCGGCTCTTCAGCGAACGCCATGCATTGTCGGCCGCAACGTCGGCAGCCGCCACCTCATTCAGGATCGCGTCGTGCGAAAGGAACTTCTCATCCGCCGGCAGCAGGCGCTCCTTTAACGCCGCCGTGATTTCCTTCACTTCTTCCACTTCCGCGGCGGCGCAAGCCGCCATGGCCGCGCACACAAGCGCGGCGGAAATTTTCACTGCTGTTTTCATGGCACCTATTTTACCACACGATTGGGTCGTATGCAAATATGATTCCGCTCGTCAACGGCGATTCGGACGTTTGGTGGAAACTTCCCTGCCGACGAGCGAATCCATTATCATGCGCTTGAGCATGACAAGCTCGTCGGTCATGTCGTGTTCGCCGTCGGGCGGATAGACAAGACCTTCGGCGTATTTTCCAGCAACCGAGAGCATGATGTATAGGAGGTTCACAAAGAGCTTCGGCTCTGAGACTCGGAGGTCGATCGTGCCGTCCTTGCGCGCTTTGCTGACAACGGTGTGGAACTTCTTCGCGAACACCGCGACCGCAGCGTTGTACGGGCGCATCTGCTCTGCGGTGCAGCGCTCATGCTGCACATACGTGTCGAAGTTGCGGTTGAAGCGCAGCACGTCCTTGTGGCTGCGGTATAGCTCGATTATGCTGTCGAGGAAGAACTCCAGCTCCGCTGCAGCGTCCATGCTCGCGCCACTGCGCGCCGCATACGCCTTCTCCACCTCGGCGTAGTACCGCTTCCAGATGTTCGTGCCGATCTCGATCACAAGGTCTGGCTTCGTCTTGAAGTAGCGGAAGAGCGTGGCGATGCCGACCTTCGCCTCGTCGGCGATCTCCTGCAGCTTCACCGCCTCTATGGTACGCTTCGCCATGAGGCGGAACCCCGCCTCCAGAAGCCGCGCGCGCCGCGCCGCCATCTCGATTGCATCTCTTTCAGCGTCTCTCATGTTATTCCTTTTGAAATTGGAAATTTGATACTGGCAACACTGGCAACAATTATCACTATTTCTCCGCAAGCACCTTGCTTCGGAAGTACTCGATTGCACCGGCGTGGTCGCTGAATGCGCCGTCGAGCTGCGCCTCGAAGCAGGCGTCGAGCCACTTGCCGATCTGCGGAGATGGCTTGTAGCCCATGGCGAGAAGGTCGCGGCCCATGAGAATCGGCTTCGGCGCGGAGTCCGCCACGCGCAGGCGCTCGGCAGTCTCTTCGAGCCACTTGAGGTCCTGCCCTTCCGATGAGCCGCCGAGGCGTTCGATTGTGCGCCCTTCGTCGTCCGCGCGCGCCACGCGGATGAGCCTGTCGAGGCGCTTCACCTCTCGCGCCAGGCGGCGCACTGCCGCGTCGCCCGCATGCGCCTTCCACAGAGAGAACGGCTGCATGTGGTGCGAGACGAGCGGCGGCACCTCCCTGAGAATGCGCTCTTCGTTCGTGAGGCGGCGCAGAAACGAAAGCGTGGGCTCCACTCCGGCGACGTCGTGGCCAAGAGAGCGCAGGCGGCCGCGCACCCAGCGCGTAGTGGCGGGCTTGCCGAAGTCGTGGCAGAGAACGGCGAGACCGACGATGAGATCTTCCTCGGAAGAGTGCTCTGGCATCTCGTCGCGCCGCTTCGCGAACGCGTCGAGGCACAGGCACGTGTGGTTCCACACGTCGCCCTCGGGATGCCACTTCGGATCCTGGCGGCATCCGATGAGATGCTGCAGCTCGGGGAAGTAGCGCACCCATCCCGTCTCGCGCAGGAACGCGAGGCCGCGCCCGATCTGGACGCCCTTAGTCAGCAGCTTCGCCCACTCCTCGAAGAGCCGCTCGGGCGGAAGGTCTTCGATCGTCACAGTGCGGCATATCTCGATCGTCTCCTGAGCGGGATGCAGGTCGAAGCGCGCGATGAACTGCATTCCGCGCAGCACGCGCAGCGGATCCTCCACGAACTTCGGCGAGACGTGCCGCAGCACGCGGCGCTTCAGGTCGTCGACGCCGCCGTACGGATCCTCGAACGCATCGGCTAGAGGGTCGTAGTACATCGCGTTGACGGTGAAGTCGCGCCGGCTCGCGGCCTCGCGGATGGAGAGGAACGGATCGGAGTCTATGAGGAAGCCCCTGTGGCCGATGCCGCGCTTCGACTCGCGCCGCGGCAGCGACACGTCGATGTCGAAGTGCTTGATCTTCATCACGCCGAAGGAGAGCCCGCACTCGTCGAACGGGAAGCGTTCGCCTATGACGCGCTGCAGACGTTCGGGCTCAAGGCCGTACACTTCAAGATCAACGTCCTTCACCGCGCGGTCGCCTAGCAGGAGGTCGCGCACGGCGCCGCCCACCATTAGGGCGCGCCCGCCGGCCTCCTGCACGGCATCGGCAATCGATCGCACGGCGGCGAAGAGATCGTCAGGCAGAAGCTGGACATTGAGTTTCATTCAACGTTTCAGCGAAGCGCCGGTGGAGGCGTTGCCGACGAACGTGGCGTAGCGCTCGAGCCAGCCGCCCTTGATGCGCGGCGACCACGGTTTCTGCGCCTTGCGGCGCTTCGCGATCTCGGCCTTCGAGAGCTTCGCGGAGATGGCGCGCTTCGGGATGTCGATCGTTATTTCGTCGCCGTCCTTCAGAAGGCCGATGAGGCCGCCTTCGGCCGCCTCGGGCGAGACATGGCCCACGCACGCGCCGTGAGTCGCGCCGCTGAAGCGTCCGTCCGTGATGAGCGCCACACTCTCGCCGAGGCCCGCGCCGATGATGTAGCTCGTGGGCGCGAGCATCTCCTGCATGCCGGGGCCGCCCTTCGGACCCTCGTAGCGGATCACCACCACGTGGCCGGGCTTCACCTTGCCGCCGAGGATGCCTTCGCACGCCTCCTCCTGCGAGTCGAAGCAGATCGCCTTGCCGGTGAAGTTCATCATGCTTGGCGCAACGCCGCCCTTCTTCACCACGGCGCCGCGTTCGGCGAGGTTGCCCCAGAGAACGGCGAGACCGCCGTCCTTCGAGTAGGCGTTGTCGAGCGTGCGGATCACGTCGTCGTCGTTGATCGCGGCGCGCTGTATCTGCTGGCCGAGGGTTTTGCCGCTGACCGTCTTCGCCTTGAGGTTGAGTAACTTCTTCGGAAGGCGCTTGAGGATCGCCATTATGCCGCCGGCGCGGTCGAGGTCGCTCACGTGGTAGTGTCCGCTCGGCGCGAGCTTGCAGATGTACGGCGTGCGCGCGGAGATCTCGTTCATGCGCTCGAGCGAGTAGTCAACGCCGGCCTCGCGCGCGATGGCGAGCGTGTGCAGCACGGTGTTGGTGCTGCCGCCCATCGCCATGTCGAGAGTGAGGGCGTTGTCGAGCGAATCGCGCGTCACGAGATCGCGCGGAGCGGGACCGCCCTTCTTCGCCATCGCGACGGCGCGGAACGCCGCCTCGCGGTAGAGGTCCATGCGCTTCGGATCGGTGTCGAGGATCGTGCCGTTGCCGGGCAGTGCGAGGCCGAGGGCCTCGTAGAGGCAGTTCATCGAGTTCGCGGTGAACATGCCGCTGCATGAGCCGCATCCGGGGCAGCTCGTCTCCTCGACCTTCTCGAGCTCCTTCTTCGTGATCTTGCCCACGTTCTCTGCGCCAACGGCCTCGAAGACGGAGTTGAGGTCCGTATCCTTGCCCGTGACGGGATGTCTGCCGGGGGCCATCGGTCCGCCCGAGGCGAAGACGGTGGGGATGTTGACGCGCAGCGCGCCCAGCAGCATGCCGGGCACGATCTTGTCGCAGTTCGGCACGCAGATGAGAGCGTCGAAGCAGTGGGCGCGTGCGATGGTCTCGACGCTGTCGGCGATGAGCTCGCGGCTCGGCAGCGAGTACTTCATGCCCGCGTGCGCCATCGCGATGCCGTCGCACACGGCGATGGTGTTGAACTCCATCGGTACGCCGCCCGCCTCTATCACGCACTTCTTGATCCACTCGCCAACCTTGTTCAGATGGCAGTGGCCGGGCACGAAGCTCTCATAGCTGTTGCAGATGCCGATGAATGGCTTCTTCATGTCGGCGCGGACAAGGCCCGTGGCGAAGAGCAGCGAGCGGTGCGGGGCGCGTTCGCTGCCGCGCTTGATCTGGTCGGATATCATGCTTACTCCCATTCGATGGTGCCGCAGGGCTTAGGGGTGAGGTCCATGCATACGCGGTTGACGCCTGGCACCTCCGCGAGGATGCGCGCGGTGATCTTCTTGAGGATCTCCCACGGAATCTCCTCGACGGTTGCGGTCATCGCGTCGACGGTGTTCACTGCACGGATGATAACGGGCCACTCGAAGGCGCGGGCGTTGTTCTTGACGCCAGTGGAGCGGAAGTCGGGGATGAGCGTGAAATACTGCCACACCTTCTGGGCGAGGCCACACTTCGCGAACTCGTCGCGCAGGATCGCGTCGCTCTCCCTGAGGGCGGCGAGGCGGTCGCGCGTGATCGCGCCGAGGCACCTTACGCCGAGGCCCGGGCCGGGGAACGGCTGGCGGTACACCATTTCGGGCGGCAGGCCCAGCTCAACGCCGCACGCGCGCACTTCGTCCTTGAAAAGCTGGAGTAGCGGCTCCACGAGCTTGAACTGCAGGTCGGGCGGCAGGCCGCCCACGTTGTGGTGGCTCTTCACCATCTTGGCGGTCTTGGTGCCGCTCTCCACGATGTCGGGGTAGATCGTGCCCTGGCCAAGGAACTCGATGCCCTCGAGCTTGCGGGCCTCCTCCTCGAAGACGCGGATGAACTCGCCGCCGATGATCTTGCGCTTCGCCTCGGGGTCCGCGACGCCGGCGAGCTTGTCGAGGAAGCGGTCGGTGCAGTCCTTGTAGATGAGGTTCGCGCCGAGGTTCTCGCCGAACACCTTGCACACCATCTCGCTCTCGTTCTTGCGCATGAGGCCGTGGTTCACGTGCACGCACACGAGCTGCTTGCCGATCGCCTTGATGAGAAGCGCGGCGACGACGGATGAGTCAACGCCGCCCGAGAGCGCGAGCAGCACCTTGCCGTCGCCCACCTGCTTCTTCACGAGCTCGATCTGGTCGGCGATGAAGTTCTTCATGTTCCAGTTGGCCTCGGCCTTGCAAACGTCGAAGAGCCAGGCCTTGAGCGCCGCCTCGTCGGGCATGGCGGGAAGGTTCTCCACCTTGGCGGCGGGATGGTCGATCGCCATCACGGGAATGCCGAGCGAATAGATGGCGGGATCAACGTCCACGTTCACGCCGTCCACGCAGCGGTTCTCGCCGCCGAAGAGAACAACGCCCTTCACGTTGGGGAGGGCGGCGAGCCTTTCGGGCGTGATGTCGTGCGGGTGGATCTCGGAGTACACGCCGAGGGCGCGGATGGCGCGCGCGAGAACGGTGTTCTTCGTGGAGCCGAGATCGAGGATTGCGATCATGTCCTGTTTCATCTAATTTGTCCTTTTGGGATTGTGGTTAGTTCTTGAAGCTGTGGATGGGCGCGGGGATGCGTCCCTTGCGGCGAACGAAGCGCGACGAGTCGAAGCGGTTCACCGCCATCACTGGAGCGTGACCGAGGAGGCCGCCGAAGGCGACCGTGTCGCCCACCGTCTTTCCGGCGACGGGGATGATTCGCACGGCGGTGGTCTTCTGGTTTACCATGCCGATGGCAGCCTCGTCCGCGATGATACCGGAGATCGTTGAAGCGCTGGTGTCCCCGGGGATCGCGATCATGTCAAGGCCTACGGAGCAGACGCAGGTCATTGCTTCCAACTTTTCAAGGGTCAGGCTGCCACGTTCTACGGCTGCAATCATGCCTGCGTCTTCGCTTACGGGGATGAACGCTCCAGAAAGGCCTCCCACATAACTGGAGGCCATAAGACC
>JAFUDL010000050.1 GCA_017459225.1 Kiritimatiellia bacterium | reverse complement strand
CCCAAATTCTTCCTGGTCATGGGAGCGAAACGACCGTCGGTCGTGAGTCTTCCTAAAACACAGAAAGGAAAAGGCATGGGCAAAATCTGCACTTCTTTCGACGAAGTGACGCGGGGATACAACAAGGTTCGCGGGGAACTGATTGTACTCGGTGTCTTGTGGAATGGGTCAAAGCTGGATGGCGTTGAATGCTACTACGAGGCGCTCAATCCGATCGGACTCATCGGTTGGATGGGGTTCTACAATTTCAATGACAGGAACATCCATTTCCCGGCTGTATACAATGGCTTGGCCCTGGACTTCAGATGGTACGACAAGAATTCGGCGCTTGACGTGATGCGGCACGAGTTCGGCCACGCGCTGTCGGATCGGTATCCTGGGGCATTGAAGAAGGGCGGTGTATTCAGAACGGCGTTCGGCGGCCCTTGCTGCGACAAGCCTGCGCCGGGTACCAACCCTGAAGATTGGGAAGAACGGTGTGTCACGCCATATGCCGCCACAAAAACCCAAGAAGACTTTGCCGAAACCTTCATGCTCTTCGTGAAGCACAAGGGCAAGATTCCCGTGAAGTTCGCGAAGAAGCCAGCGATTCGGAAGAAGTGGAAGGCCGTGGCCGAGATCGTGAAGCACGTCGCGGCAGCGAAGCGGTAGCAGGTATATAGTTGCCTGAGTGATTTTTTACCCAAAAGGTAATATAAATATGGTATAATACTTTCCGCCTCCAGGGAAGGCGGAAAGGAAATCAGATGGATAATCCATTTCGGTACGGCTGCGTGGTCAGTGGAGACCACTTCTGCGAGCGGGTCAAGGCAGAGCGCGAGCTGCGCGCCTTTGTCAAGGCCGGGCAGAATGTGTTTGTGCAAGGGGAGCGCAGGATGGGCAAGACGTCGCTCGTGCGCAAGGCCGTGTCCGGCGTTCGCGGAGAGAGGCTTGTCTATGTCGATCTGTACTGCATCGGTTCGCAGTCCGATCTGTGCCGCCGCGTGGCGGAGGGTGTGGGACGCGCGAATGAGTCGATGCCGTTCCTGAAGCGTGTCATGGCTTTCGCGTCGCGGCTGAGGCCGTCCCTTTCGTTCGATGCCACGGACGGAAGCCCCAAGATAACCATAGATGCGCTTGCCGCCGAGGAACCTGCTTCTCTCGGCATTGTCATGTCAATGCTGGAGAAGATCGCCACAGATGGCAAGACGTGCATCGTATTCGACGAGTTTCAGGACGTGTTCCGGATCAAGGACTTCGAACGCGTGCTGGCCGAGATGCGCAGCCGGATACAGTTCCAGGAGGACGTTCCGTATTTTTTCCTCGGGAGCGTCCGCCATGAGATGTGGAGGATATTCAACGATTCGAAGAGTCCGTTTTTTAAAAGTGCTGCAGCATATGACGTCGGAGAGATTGATGTCGGGGACTTCTCGCGTTTCATAGAGGCGCGGTTCAAGAAGGGGCTTCGTCGCATATCGCCTGAAACGGCTCGCATGGTCATTGATACGGCGTCGGGCGTCAGTGGCGATGTCCAGGAGCTCTGCGCCGCGTTGTGGGATGTCACTTCGTCCGGACACGAAGTGACCGAGTCCGACATCCCGGCCGCGTTGGAGGTCGTGTTCATGCGTGAACGCAAGGGCTTCGAGAAGGCTGTTTCAATGCTTACGCCGGTTCAGTTAAGGGTTTTGCAGGGTCTGGCTTTGCATCCCAAGTTGCGCGTCTTCGGTGCGGAATTCCTTAAGAGCATCGGCATGGCGAACGCAGGGGCGGTTAGCAAGGCGCTCAAGCGCCTTGAGGATCACAACCTCGTACATGAGACGGAATCCGGGTATCGGTTTGACGATTCTTTCTTCCGAGCATGGGTTCTCAAGTCGGCTACTTGACGGTGCTGGCATATCGGTGTTTTTCGCCGATGGTCGCTCCTTGCCGCCTGATTTTGGGAAACCCGATTATCTACGCCGGAATATGGTATAACCCAAGTTTGCCACTTCGTTTTTGGAGAATGTCCATCTGGCCGGCGGAACGCTTGTTATAGTCCGCTGAAGATGGATCCCCGACGCATAGCGGTTTGCTCATTGTTGCTCTTTTGCGGCCGGGCGTTCTCCGCGTCCGGAAGCGTGTTCTCCGCCTCGTTCGCGGAGTACGCTCCGGGCGAGGCGGTGAACGACGCGCGCTGGCCGCGCGCTCTGCTGGAACGCGAAGGGCGCCTCAACTGCGTTGCGTTCGTGGCATATGACCAAAACGGAGCCATGGTCGCTAGACAACTACTGCCTCTTCCGCACGGCTCCAGATTCTGGAACACGTCTCTTCATCCGATAAGATGTTTCAATGTTATAAGAAATGCATCATGGGAGTGCTTTTCTAATGGCGCGAGTTATTTGCACTCGTGTCGAATAGCTTTGCCGATCCCCCCATAGGAGGATGGCGACACTTGTGCCGTACAGGGGAATTTGGTATCATAACTGCGTTTTCGCAGTGGGATGGCGTTGGCCGGGTGGTCGATGCGGAAGTCTCGTCAAGGTCGGGCGGTGCGGGTACAAGGTATCCCTTAATCCGGAAAGTCCTACTCCCCCCCTGCCGACAAGTGGTATAATGTTCCTGCAACCGAAGGAGAATATGATCCCGATGAAATGTGGAAAGATCAGTTTGAAGTTCATGTGCGCGGCGCTGGCGGAGGCCGGCGCACTGTGTGCTTTCGCGGCGGGGTTCCCCGATCCTGCGGACTTCAACCCGACGTGGGAGAGCGCGAAGCCGGGATCGTCGTACAGCACCGACCTTCCGACGGCGGCATTGCTCGGCAACGGCTCGCTCGGCGCAGTGAACGGCGGCGACGGAAACCACAAGAAGTTCGTGCTGACGCGCGGCGACCTCTGGAGCTGCGGCGACTTCACGTGCGGCGGCGCCGACAGCAACATCCGCCCGATCTCCTTTGCCGACTTCAGCATCGGTCCGGGAATG
>JAFUDL010000468.1 GCA_017459225.1 Kiritimatiellia bacterium | reverse complement strand
GCATTGCCACATCCGCAGCGCAAATCAACAACCTCCCTCGCCTTCGGGACGCCAGAACACACCACCTTTCCACCAAACTCCACCTCCGCACTTGCGAACGTTCCAAGGAACTTGTTGCCGCCTTTGGAATCCACGCCGAAGCCGACGGGCAGTTTGTCGTTGTGCGGGAATTCGTATGGCTTGGGCGGGGCGGACAGCGCCTTCTTGGACGGCTTGACGGCGATGTGGCTGCGATTCCAGAACGCACGCCACCAAGCGATGTGCTCGGCGCGCTTCGCCTCCTCGCCGTCCGGCGTCCAGCCGTCGCGGTCGAGAATTTCGTTCGTGCGCCGCAGCCATTCGGCCTCGTCCTTGCACGGGTGGTAGCACGTGATCGCGGAAAGGAAGAGGGCATGGTGGGGCGAGGCGTCCCGCCGAGCCGCGCCGCAATACTTTCTCGTCAAGCCGCCAAACGCGCGGTTGGAAAGCAGATCCGGTTTGCCGAGGTCGCCTGTCGCCTGGTAGTAGTCGTAGACCTTCATCAGCTCCGCAACAGTCTCATTGCGGTTGACGTGGCACCATCCGCCCGGCACGAGACGGTCCGCGCTAATGGTAAACTTCTTGTTGCTCAGAACCCTTCCGTATGGACCACCCTCGCAGAACCTGTTGCCCAGCTCGTACTCGCCGATGCCGAACACCTTCGCCCCGCCGGGATAGAGACGCCAGTTTACGACCTTCGCCTCAACGCCGGGAGCTCCTTTCACGTCGCACACGGCGATTGAATCCGTTCCCTGCTGGATGCGGTACCGCAGCGACACCGCCCTTCCGCCGCTCTTCCACGTGGCCTCGAACTCGCCACGCTCCATCGAAAGCTCCTGACGGTATGTGCCCGCGTCGACGGGGGACTTCGTCTCATAGTCAATCGCGCCTGTCTTGACATGGCGTCCGCCTTCGTTCCACGAATCTGAGTTCTGCAGAACGGTGCGCAGCGTGCCGTCCGCGCCGATCCACGCCGTTGCCCCCACCTCGCCGTTTCCGAGCACCATGATCCCCTTCTCGTTGGCGGACGGCGTGTCGAACACGACAGGCTCCGGAACATACCCAGAAGCACATGCGGCGATGCCGACCAAAAACAACGTGAACGCCATGCTTCTTCTGCTTATTCTTTCTGCTGCCATGTATTCATTCCTTTCTCTTGCTCCTGAGAACCTATTATAACACTTTTTCCCGTCAAATCACATACATGTTTGGCATCGCCATCGCCTTGCAGCTGCCTCAGAAAGGCTTCGCGCCACTTCAACGCATCTGGCGCCACTTGGCGTAGCGCTTGAGCACGTCTGCGCCCTTCTTTCCGAACCATGAGTATCCGTTGCGGCGCTCGCTGTCGATCTCGGAAATGTCGCGCTTAGGCACTCCGCTCCTGTCGCAGAAGAACGGTCTGCATTCCTCAAGGTCGTAGAACCGCGCCCACCTTCCGTCGGGAAGCCGGTTCTTCTCGAACCAGCGCACCGCGCCCTCGACGGACGCGACGACCTCGGGCGATGGATTTTCCAGCGTCATGAGGAACAGCACGATTCCCGCCGACTCCTGCGAGCAGTACGAGGCGAGCTCGAAAGCCCGTCCTCCACCCGGCTTAAGCGTCTCGCGGTCGTGCTGCTGGCACCACACCGTCGGCTCGCCGTTCACGCGGATCTGGCACTTGAGCACGCATGCGATTCCCCTGTCGAGCGCCTTGCGGCACTTAGCGCGCCGCTCCGCGCCGACGGCGTCCATGCCGCGCGCCCCTTCGGCGACGTCGCGCATCAGCTCCAGCACGTTCCGCATCGCGTTGTCGTTGAATGTGATCTGCATCCAGTATCCCTTCTTGCGGTGCGGGAACTGCGCCCAGCCTCCATTCGCGAGCTGGGTCGAGAGCAGCCAGTCGATTCCCCTCTGGGCGGCCTTGAGGGAGGAGGCGTCGCCCTTCGCCGCATGATGGCGCAGAAGGTAGCGTATCTCGGCGGTCGTGGCGTCGTTGTCGATCGTGGCGGAGCCCGCATCGCCCTTCGACGCGGCGATCTTCGCGCGGACGCCCTCGTCAAAGCGCCTGAGCTTGTCGACGTTCTTCGCCCACGCGCCGCAGTCGAGCTGCGATTCTAGGACGTTTGCGAGCACTTGGTCGTCGAGCGGCCATCCTGCTGACTTGTCGTGGCTCTTTCCGAGCGTCGGCAGCCACGCAGCGCAAACAAGAAGCGCGCATAGAAGAACTGAAGGTTTCATGCGACTTGACTTTCTCATCAGGAACATGCCTCGTTAGAACTTGGTGCGCGCGGAGACGCTGAATGAATGCGCGTCGGATCCAACGCGGCGGTCGGGCTCGCCCGGCCACCCTTCAGCGCGCCGATGCGGCCTCTGCGATCTCCAGCGTTCCGTGCGCCCTCGCCGGAATCTCGACCACTGCCGCGCGGACCCCGGGAATGTATTCGAATTTGACTGCGGCGCCGGCGAACTTCACGCCCTGCGGCTTCGCAACGCGCGTCACCACAACCTTGGAAGGCGTCTGCGGCCATGCCGTCACGCGGCAGCGCAACGTCCCCTTCTCGGGCGCAAGCGCCTCTACGTCTCCCGCCGCATGTATGAGCGCCGGCGCGCCGCCTTCCCCACGCGCAAGCGCGCGCAGCGAGTAGAACGGCACGCCCACGTATTCGGCAAAGTTCTCCTGCACCGTGCCGGGATTGATTGGAATCGGATAGCGTGACTGGTGCTCCAGATCCCAGGAGTCTGGCAGGAGTCCCACGAAGCGCGGCTCGTCCGCCGTGTGGTTCTGCCGCGCCCCGGAAACCGTGATGCCCGATGCGACCGTGCGCCAGAATTCCTGCGCCTTGTGATCCGGCTCGATCCGCGCGAGGTCCCACAGCGCGGCCGAATAGACGAGCCCGCACCACTGGACGGGACGCCCGATCCAGTTCGGCGCCACCCAGTGCGTCGCGCCCATCACCGCGCACGTCGCATAGCGTCCAACTGGGTCCGCAACCTCCCCGAAGTCGAACGGCGGCAGCACGAGGTACACCATCGAGAGTCCGCCGTACGCCCAGTGCCGCGCCTCGCGGAGGTAGGCGGGGTCCGGCTTCAGAAGATAGGCGAGAGTGTAGAGCCGCACGAGGTGCGCCGAGGCCATGATGTCCGGCGTGTGGAGCGGCATCTCCCACGGCTGCGCGCCGCGCGGCACGGTGCCGTGGTAGAGCGCCGTCACCTTGTCCACGATCGCAAGCGCCTTCGCGATCTCCGCCTCGTCGCCGCTCCACGTGGCGGCTGAGAGGTGTCCGTCCAACGCCATCGCGGTATAACCGTTGCAGTGGTCCGCGCCAAGCGTCACGCCGAAGTCGGGCTTGCCGGGCTGCGGCTTCCAGATGCGCTTTCCGCTGGCGAGCGTGACGTTGCCGCTCCTGAGATCCGCGTCCTTGCGCGCAAGAAACGCCGGCACGTCGCCCGCAACGAGCACGGGCGCGGGACGGCACACGTGCGATACGCCCGTAAAGCCCACATTGCGCTTCGGCACGGCGGCAAGCACCTCGGCGGCGGTCGTGCGCAGACGCGCGGCGAGTTTCTTGTCGCCCTTCTGCTCGCGGTCGAGCGCGGACGCGAGGTGCTGCATGAGAACGGGCGCGTCCGCCACCAGGCCGGGCTTGAAGTGCCCGCCGATGGCGTGCTTGAACTTCACGCCCTCGCGGATCGCCGAATCGAGCCACCCATGCGCAAGCTGCTCAAGCGCGGCCGTCCTGTCGATAGCGTCGGGCGGAGGCAGTTCCTTTTCCTTGAAGCACGCCTCGAGGGCGTCGGCCACGCTCGCGCCCTCCCCAGCGCGGAACTTCACGACATGAATCGCAGTCTGGAACGGCACGGGCTCGTACACGTCAAGCTCCGATTCACTGCGCCCCGGCCCCACCGCCGGCGCCCAGAACGCAAGCAGATGCCCGCCGCTATTGAACAACCGGTCGGGCGTGTCGAACACAGTCGCAAAAAACGAAGGCCACGATACGCCGACCTTGTCACTTTCGGTCCACACGCCTCCAATCGATATCTTTATCTTGTACGTAGGCCATATACCCAATACCTTGTGTTTCTCTTCTGTTCTCATCACCGGCTTTCCCCACGTCGCGGCGAACCAGCTGTTGTCCTTCGTAAACACGGCCATCGGCGTACTGATGCGGTACTCGGCGGGAATCAGACGGTTGTGCTCGTGCGTGCGGATTTCCTTCGTGTTGGACGACGGCTCGTCGTCAAGATACTCCACGCCCGCAAGCATCGCCTGGTGCTTGCGTCCGTTCGACGCCCGATCGACAAAAAGCGTCAAGGCCGGTATATGTAGCGCCTTCGCCAGTTCGCCGTCCTTTGACGCATCGATTATCGTTTGCACACGCATGGCATCCCCG
>JAFUDL010000467.1 GCA_017459225.1 Kiritimatiellia bacterium | reverse complement strand
TCCTCGAGCTTGTAGTGGAGTTCGGACGGGTTGAAGTTCTTGAACTGCCTCATGTTGGAGCTCTTGCTCTCGGTGCCCACGAGAAGCTTGTCGGCCGAAGCACCGTCGCCGCGAACGCCGAGCGAGTGCTCCGCGTCGTGGCGGTGGAACGCCCAGCCCTTGTAGGATATGCCGCCGAGCGTGTTCGTGCCGTCGCAGCGGTTGCGGAGAACGGCCATGTTGTTGGCCTTGCTGCTGTCGGAGGTGGCCGGGCAGTCGGTGTCGTTCGAGAAATGCGCCGTGAGCATGAACGCCGCCACGTTTGTGGGGTTCAGATAGACGGGATACGCGGGATTCGGAGTGCCGTCGGCGTTGAGGCCGCGCGCCTTGTTGTAGTTGGCGGGATAGGCGCTGCCATAGCCCTGGTTCACGGACATGTTCCAGAAGTCGTACCAGGCGGCCTCCTGGCCCTCCACCACGCCGGTGACGTATCCGGGCTGCGACGTGCGCACCACGTCGTAGTCGTCGGCATTGCCGCCGAAGTAGTTCTCGCCGAAGTTGCCGTCGGTGCGCTCCTCGGTCTGATACACGCCCCAGTAGATGCCGTTTATGAAGAGGTGGTAGTAGCGCGAGCGGTGGTACGACTGGCCGAGGTCGCGCTGCGAGTCGCGCGAGAACACCTCCTCGATGAGCGTGAACTTGTCGTTGCCGTTAGACCATGCGTAGTTCTGCGCGGTGCGCAGGTCGATCTTGTCGAACGTGTCCGTGCCCTCCTTCTCGAAGAGAGGATACTTGAGCTTGCTCATGCCGTACTCGTTGCGGAAGAAGAGGCGCAGCGAATGCTTTGGATAGCTGCTGCCACGGCTGAACGCGCCGCGGATGCGCACGCCAGAGGGCACGCTGAAGCCGCCCGCCGAATTCGTGGGCGTGATGAGCTCAACCATCGTCATGCGCTCCCACGTGCGGCCGCCGTTCGAGGCGTTCACGTAGATGCCGGTGGACGAATTGAAGAGGTTTGCGGGATCGATCACCAGCGAGATCGTGTCGATGCCGTTCGTGAACCCGTCGTAGATGTTGCTGCGGTACGTGTTCACGATGGACGAGTTCATTCCGTACACCATCTTCTGCTTGCTGCTGTTCGCCGCGAAGCCAGCGGGCGTGCCGCTTTGCGTGACGATGTCATTCGGGAAGAGGTAGGTGGCAGACGTGTCGAGCTGCAGAACCGAGTTGGCATTCGGCACCGCCGCACGCACCACCGTGGTACGCGATATCGAGATCGGGCCCGTGTAGAGCGTCTTCCTCACGCTCGGCGCCGTGCCGTCCGTCGTGTAGTAGATCGCCGCGGAGGGATCGTCGGGGCACATGAGCTCCAAGGAGAACGAGGCTGTCTTGTATCCGTGCGGCTCGGAGAACGCGACGCGCGGGGTTGGCCCGTCCTTCGTGTCAAGTCCGTTCGCCGCTCCGGGCGTCGACCTCGGGAAGTAGTACACCATGTCTCCGCCGGCCTTGCTCCACAGCAGCTCGGCCGAAACCAGCAGGTCCGCGCCATCTGCGCCGTCCACCGTTATCTGAAGCGTGTTCTCGCCCGCCTCGAATGCGACGGCAGGCAGATCGAACTCCGCCCACTCGAGCGCTTCCGCCTTTGCGCGCGCGCCTTCCGCCGCCGCAGCGGCCACGGTGGAGCCGTTCAGCTTTGCGGTGAAGCCGTCGGCGTACTTCACGCGCAGCTTGATAGTGTCGGCCGGAGCGGGCGGCGCCTCGACGGAGAACGTTGTGCGCCAGCTGAACGACGTCTCGTCGCCGAGCTGGTCTGCTATGTTGGTAGCAATCCACGGGGCGTACTTGCCGGCGTGCGTGAAGCCGCTCGCGGCGGAGCAGAGCGGCGAGAAGCTCTCCGCGTCCTCCTCGCAGTCGAGCTCGCCCTCGCCAACGAGAACATCCGGCGCGGCGGCGCCGTCCCGCGCGGTGCATACGAGCGATACGTCGTAGTCGCCTGCGGCAGGGAAGTCGAGCGTCATCGTGAGCTGCGGATACTCAAGCTTCCACTCCACGTCGCGGTTCGAGATCGTGAGCACGCTCGTGCCCGTGCCGCCGCAGTAGAACGTCCACTGCCCCGCATGCGGCACGTGTATGGTGCCTTCGGCCTTCAGCACGGCCCCAGCGCCCGCGACTCCGCATTCAGACGTGACGACATCGTGCACGCTCACCGTGCTCTCGCCGCCGGGAGCAATCGCCGTCACGGTGAATCCCGCACCTTCGCCGGCCGCGCCGACGGGGCCGCTCGCCGGAGTCCATGCGCCTGAACCCACGCGCCATTCAGCGGCGGCGTCGGGCGTGACGAGCATGTCCGTGCGCCTGCCCGCGCCCACAGAGATGTCCTTTATCTGCTGGCCGAAAGTGACGGAATGCACCATCTCCGCAAGAGGCGTCGCGAGGAACACCGTCTCGCCGTCGGAAGACAGGCCTATTCTCGTGTACGCCTCGGTCTCCGTGAAGTCTATGTAGCCCTGGTCCGCCCACACGATCGTGTAGCCGTTGGCAGGCACCACGCAGCGGCCCTGGATCTTCTCCCACTTGGACGGCTTCTTGTCCGGATTGTCGGAGAGATACCACCCCGTTATGTCAACGTCGTTGTTGCTCTTGTTTCTGATCTCGATCCAGTCGAGCCCCGTGCCGCCTCTCGCCGTCCTGAGCGAGGTTCCGTTCGAAGCCATCACCTCGTTGATCGACAGCACCTCGCTCGGCGGCACCACAGTCGGCCTTCCCTCCTCGGGCAGCGTCATCGACTCGTTCACCTGGAACACCATCGTCGGATTGCTCAGGAACGCACCCGGCGAAGGCGTGAACGTGACCGCCGCGTACGCGCCCTTCTGGATCAGATACGTGCCGTCGGCCTGCGGCTCCACCGTCTCGCCGTTCGCCGTCACCGAGGCGAGCGTCATCCACTCTACCGGCGGCACCGTGAGCGTCACGTACTCAGCCTCGCGCGACGTCTCGGCCTGAAGTCCCCCAAGGTCGCCCACGCCAAGGCAGCCTGCGGCCACCACGTTCTCGGCGCCTGCGGAAAACGCGATCGGCGCCCATTCGCCTGCCGCCGACCTCAGCGTGACGCCGTCCACCGAATACTTCACCTGCCTCGCGCCGTTCATGGTGCGTAGCGCGATCTTGATGGTCACCGCATTCGAAAGATCCGGCATGGCGCCGGTGAGTTCGGTCCACACGTTCGTGGAACCTGCTGGATCCTTCACTAGGCCGAGGTAGTAGCAGTCCGTTTCATTGCGCATCAGCACAGTCACGGCGCCCTTCATTTCCGGGTCGATCTCCGGCGCATGGTCGCCTGCGGATATGAGGATGTCAAACGTCACGGACACCTCGTCGGTCGCCGCGGAGCACGGCTGGATGGGCGCAAACTCGAGAGGACGGTCATCCGGCGTCGCCATGCTCAGTCGCCGCGCCCCCGGCTCGCCAACGAGGTCGGCGCCGCCCGTGCCGGACCACACGCCCGCGCCTGGCACCACCTTGTCCGTCCCGTCCATCGGCCACGCCGTGTAGCCGTTTATCCCCGAGTTGAACCACGTCTCACCACGCGCGCTCGGCGTGAACGCGAATGCAAGCAGAAGCGCCGCACCAAGAAGAAATGTACCTTTAGCCTTCATTTGTACCTCACTCTCCTTCTCGCTCCACGATCTCTCAGTTCCTCAAGCCTGCGCTGGCGCTCGCGCGCCACATCCTCACGCCGCTGCTGGGCCGTGCGGCCCACCTCGGAAAACGAATGCTCCGCGCCCACGAGAATCGGGCGCGTATAGCCGCCGCGCGTGAGGATGCCCATCACCTTGCGCTTGAGGCGCCAGTCGGCCATGTCGTCGGGCGCTCCGATGTAGATTGGATCCTTACGGCTGAACGACGCACTGCGCAGCAGGCCGGGAAGGTCCTCTGGCTCGACGAATTGCCCGCGGAAAGTCACCCCGCCGGACGCGGTTATCACCACTTCAGGGTGCTTCGCGTCCGAAATGTAGTACTCCGTGGTGCAGCCGCTGAACAACAGCACACCAAGAAGAATGGTGATTATCCCGCGTTTCATGATGCCATAGTATATCAAAAATCCCGGCGCTGCGGATAAAAAAATGCAGATGGCCGAAGTGGCGCGCGTGCTAGCGCAGAATGATGTACATCGAAGGATACATTGCGTTCTCCGCGTAGCCGATGTACCGCATGTACACGCCGTCGGCCTCCTGCGAGAGGGTGTATTCGCCAACGGAGTCGGCAAGCCCGCCGGTGAGCGTCTTCTCGACGCGGGTCATCTCTACGCCCGTGTCGGATGTGACGGTCACGTTCGACAAGTCGAATGCCACGTTGGCAGAATTTGGATTGAAAGCCATCAACTTCTTAGTGACCACGCCCCTGCGGCGCGCGCCGCCCCTCTCGCCCACGGGCACCTTCAGAACGCGCACGAGCGCCTGCGAGCCCTTGGTGGCGCCAGCCTCGAACGCAACCGAGCCCGCGCCCGAGAGACTGTAGCGCACAGGGCTGCAGCCGGTGAAGTCGAAATCGCCGGTGAAGACGAGGCCGCCAGCCGCGGCAACGTAGAAGTCCACCGCGCCGCCGTTGTTTCCGGCGCGCGTGTTCACGCCGAGCGTGAGGCGCGACGTCTCGTCCACCATGTAGAAGCACCCTCCCTGCTGCTTCTTCACCCTGTCGATCGCGACATTCGCGCCGTTGAACGCGCCAACGCGCAGGGTCCATCCCTCAAGCAGATCTACATGCGCGCTCCTCTGGCCCTCCGCCATCAGCGCGCCGTCGAAGACCACCGAGTCGTAGACCGATCCAGCGAGCGCGGGGGCGAGTTCGTTAGAGTACGCCTTCCAGCGGTGGTTCTCGACTTTGGACCACCCAAGGACGTTCTCCCAGTCTTCGCCCGCCACGCCGGTGAAGACGTACGTGAACGTGGCGGAGTCGCTGTTGACGGGGTTCGCGTAGGTGAGGGACGCCACATCTACGCCGATGACCACGTATCCGTTCTCGAACTTCACCTTCGCGCCGGCGCATTCCGTGCTCCAGTCTGGCTCGTACACCTTCACCTCTCCAGGCGAGCCCGTGTAGGGGATGCGCACCTCCGCCTCGGTGTAGTTCGCGAGCGTGACCTTTAGCGAAAGAGTGCTCTCCTCGGCGAATACAAGCGGGCTCTCCGGACGCGCCGTGCCCAAGTCCACTGTTCCCGCACCCGCGAACACCGCTCCCGTCACGCCGCCCGCCACATCGCCCAGGCTGCGAACCTTGAGCGTGCTGCCGTATGCGACGTCGAACGTCACGCCCTCTGCCTGGACGCCATTGTAGAGGCAAAGATCGCCCTCGCTCACCTTCACCGTGCCAGCGCCGGAAATCGTGCAGTTGCACAGGAAGAACTTGTCCGCACCCGTCTTCTCTAGCGTGTGGCCCGCGAGGTCAAGCGTGGTGACGCTCCATCCATTCGCGAGAACTCCGAACTCCGACGCGGCCACCACGTAGGCATTGCCCTCAAGCGCGAGCGCATGCGCCTGGGCCATGCCGTCGCCGAGATCGGCGCCCGTGTTGGTCCACACCGCGCCCTCGGCGAGCGTGACTGCGGCCTTGTAGCCCTGCGAGCCGTTCACGTCGAATGTGGCGCCGTTCGCCACGGCCACGGAGGGCAGACCGTCAGCGGCGTTCCAGAAGCTGTAGTTGCCGGAATGGGCCAGCTTGATCGTGCCGGCGCGCACGTCGAGCGAAGCGCGGTTGCCGGTCGTGAGCGCGAGAGTGCCCGCGCCCGTCTTCACAACCTTTCCGGAAGGGCCCGCGAAGCGCTGCGAGTTCACCACGCTCTCGCCTGCGGCGACGTTGATCACCACGGACGCCGCGAGCTCGCCGAAGTCGTATCCCGCCACGGGGTACGTACGGTTCTCGACGATGGAGTCCGCCGCGGAGAAGCACACCGTATCGCCCGCCGCCACGTAGCATCGCACCGGGTTCTCGCCTTCGGGGTCGATGGTGCCCATCGTGTCGTCGTCGAGCGCCGTCGCGCCCGCGTCGAGATAGACGTTGGACGGCGAGTGGTCGAGCGCGACTCTGAGCTGGTAGCATCCGCCGGTGTAGACGAGCGACGCCTTGTTGAGACGCGCGGCGCGGCCTTCTGGCACTCTGCATGTCACAACGCCCTCTGGCTGCTCCTCCATCTCGCCTGTGAGCGGAATGAGGTGCCCGTCATCGGTGAAGCCGTCGAGCACGAAGCCCGAATAGTCGAACACCAGCGACCCGCCTTCGCCGATCACGACAGGCGCGCCGCTTATCTCAGCAGCTCCCTCCTCGATCGTGACCGCCGTCGAGATCGTCGTGAGGCCAGAGCTGGAAAGAACGCCGCCTCCTCTCTTGAGGACGATCGCCCCTTCGCCGCCGAGCGAGAGAGATTCCACCATCACGGAATCGTTTACGTTCAGAACCGCATCGCCAGAGGCGGCCACCGTCACAGCCGAGCCGACGCCGGGCATGCTGTACGCAGGCGCCGCATCTCCCGAACGCGTCCAGGTGCTGACCTCCGTTCTGAGATCCTCCGCGCCGGAGACCGTGCGCGAGAACGCCCCTCCAACGGGCGAATAGGGATACATCTCGCCGATGAGCGCACGCTGTGCCGACGAAATCGCGTAGTCGTAGATGAGCAGCGCGTAGAAGACCCCATCGTTCGGACGGCCGTAGCCGCCTGCCGGGAGACCGCCGTAGCCCGAACCCGCCTGGATGCCCGCGTGGCTTGAATCGCCCAGCGTGAAGCCGTCCGCCTTCACGAGCGTCTTCCACTTGATTCCATCGAGGTAGATCGTGAGCTTCGTCTTCGCCTCGGAAAGCTCGAAGCCGTACACGTGGCGCGATGCAGCGGCGTTTGGCACCGTCATTGTGGTGAGTATCTCCGACGAGGACGTGCTGCCGTATCCCACAAGCACCTCGTTCATCTTCTCGCCAGTCGCAAGGAATAGCGCCTTCGACGAATACGTGCTGCCGAAGCTGATGAGCACCTTCTTCGTCTCGCTCGGCATCTTCGCCACCATCACAGTGGAGAACTCGCTCCACGACGGCATTGCCGTAACGCTCACGTACGGACATGCCGCCGCCACCACGCCAATTCCATCGCCGGCTTCTTCGTACACGGGCTCGTTGTCTTTGTTCATCGTCGCCGTCTTGCGCGAACCGGCCGCCGTGGCGAGCGTGTTCGTGAAAGTGAAGTCGTAGAGCGCCGCGACGCCGGTCACCTTCGCCTGCGTGCCGTCACCGCGCGTTGCATTGCCGTTCTCGACCGTGAGCGTCTCCGTGGTGCCGTCGAAGCGCGCAAGCTCAACGTACGAGACGCCCGCGAGGCCCGTGACGGCGAAGACGTCCTTCGCATACTCCTCGATGGTCTCGGAAATCGCAACGGACGATCCCTCGCCGAACGCGAAGCCGTTGGGAAGCGCGCGGGAAGCGCCAAGAGCGTAGCATGTGTGCGCGCCGAGCGTGATCGCGCCCTCAACAGAGTCAAGATCGAGGTACGACAGGTCGCTCTGGGTAACGACATAGCCGTCCGCGCCTGCGATGGTTAGCGAGCCAGGGCACACCACGCGCAGCGCCCTCGTGATTGGCGCATTGACTTCGAACGTGTCGCCATCGGCGAACTCGAGCGTCTCTACGGACGCCGGATCGTACGCGTTTACGATCTGGAATCCCGCAATGCCGCCGCGCGCGCCATTGGCGTTGTTCGCGCCCTTGATCGTGAGCGTGGAGGCCGTCTGCCCCTCCACGCGCAGCGCGTTGGCGCCGTACTCCGGGAGGCGCGCGCAAGAGAAGCCCCAGCGAGTTGCGGCGGTGGAGTCCGCGCCGGAGGCTTGCTCGGTGGCGCCATTGGAGGCGCTCCAGCGGTAGGGCGTGCCGTTGACGGTGACCGGGCCGAACTTCGTATCGGAGGTGTCGGTGCAAGTGTACACGATCACATCGTAGATTCTGTATGGAATGCCGGTCACTGTGATCTGCGCCCTGTCGCCGCCGTCATCGAGATATGCGTTGACGAGGTTGTACATCGGCACATAGTCTCTTTTCCAGTTCCAGCCGTTATTGGCCTTGAGGTGCACTGTCACGGCGGAGAGCTCGGTGGTGGTCTCGGCCGTTCCGTCCCACTCCTTGACTGGCACGGAGAGGTCTACGTCGAAGGCCGACGAGTTGCTCATACCGTCCTCGGTCCACGCCTCGCCAGGAACGCGCTCAAGACCGTAGAAGGCAGGTTTCACGCCTACGCCGCTGTATCTGGACTGTAGATTCACGCTTATGACCTTGGTCTTCGAGACGGCGCGCGTATCCTCGCCTATCGCGGCCATGTCGCGCACGATCTGTACGGCCGCTATGCCTTGGGGGTTGGCCGAGCCGGAGAGGTAGCCGGCCTTGCGCATCGTCAGGGCGAGCATGTCGCCTGTGAGACCGGTCACCTTAAGGGCGTTCTTGCCGAGTTCGTAGGCGTCCTGCTGCATGCCCCAGTTGTCGGTGACGGCATTCGCCTTCGTCGTGCCGTTCGCGGCGGTGACTTCGCCCGCATAGGGGATTCCGTTTACGCAAACCGCCCTGTAGGCGGGAGATGTGCCGCTGGAGGCCTTGCCGGAGAGGTACACGATCACGTCGTAGCGCTCGTAGGGGATGTTCTGCACAACGAGCGCGGCGTCGGTCTGCTCGCCTGATGCGCGCGCGAGCCACGCGCCGCGGAACGCCGGCGAGAGGTTGCTGTTGTTGCCGTAGTTGGCCACGCCGCTTCCCTCAACCGCCCAGGAGAAGACCACCTCCTCCAGGTTTGTCACTGCCTGGCCCGCGCCGTTCCACGCCGTGACGCCAGTCACGTATCCGTTGCGCGCATCGCCCGAAACCCAGCGCGCCTCCGCCACGGAGTTCTGCCATGCGGCGTCGGGGATGGTGCCCGCGAGCGTGGCGGTGGAGCCGGTGCCTGCCATTGTGCAGGCCGAGTCGTTGGAGATGTTCAGGCTTATGACGTCAAACGCCGTGTAGTCGGCGCGGACGGCCATCGCCGCCACGAAGACGGCTGCGGTGAAGAGATTCGTGATTGTTTTCATGGTGGTTCCTGGCTCGTTGGTCAAAAACAAATCATTCTGGTAAATTCTTGCAGACGACAAGGTTCTTCTTGTAGAAGGCCATGCCGAACTTGAGGATGTCGCGCTTCTCGCCGTGTGCTGCAAAGTCGGCGAGCATATCGGTGGTGTATTCGCGCGTGTCGATCTGGCGACGCGCCTCGCGGGCGAGCGCGTCGAGGTCCTCCGTCTCCTCATCCGCCGCCTTGAGCTCGATGACAACGCCGGGCATGCCGTCGATCAGCGGACGCATGGAGATGTCGTAGCGCCCTTCGCCCGACTCGCGGTTCGACTTCACGACGAACCGGTTGCGGAAGCACGCGATGAACCCGAGGACAAGCCCGTGGTAGAACCCCTCCGCCGCCGTGTCGAAGAAGCTCACCGACTCCTTG
>JAFUDL010000466.1 GCA_017459225.1 Kiritimatiellia bacterium | reverse complement strand
TCATGGGAATGACCTCCTATACTTGTATAGTAGTATGATAAGTTTACCGGCAGTTCTCCGTGCCCGGCACGAAGAACTGCCGGATGACGCGATGCTTACAGGGACTGGGCGATGGCGACGATGTTCTCCACCGTGATGCCGTTTTTCGCCAGCAGGCGGTCATAGGGAGCGCTCTCGCCGAAGCGATCCTGAATGCCGACGCGCTTGACCTTGCCCTTGCCCATCTCGGCGGCAACTTCGCAGACAGCGGAGCCGAGGCCGTTGAGGAGGTTGTGGTCCTCGACGGTGATGATCTTGCCGATGTCGTTGACGCAGGCAGTGACGCAATCCACGTCCAGCGGCTTGATGGTGTGCATGTCGATGACGCGGGCGCTGATGCCCTTGTTCTCCAGCTCCTTGGCGGCGGCGATGGCGAGACGCACGGTGTCGCCGTTGGCGATAATCGCCACGTCCTTGCCGTCACGAACCAGATGCGCCTTGCCGATGGTCAGCTCCACATCGGGGCCGTAGATCTGGTCGATGGCGTCACGGGTAAAGCGCAGGTACATGGGGCCGTAGGTGTTGGCGGCTTCACGAACCAGCTTGCGGGCGGCGTTGTAGTCCGCGGGCATGATGACGCTGATGTTGGGGATGGTGCGCAGGATGCCCATGTCCTCGATGGCCTGATGGCTGGCGCCGTCGTTCGCCGGGGTCACGCCGCCGTGGGAGCAGGCGATCTTGACGTTGAGGTTGGTGTAGCAGATCTCCTGACGGATCATCTCGCACATACGCATGGAACCGAAGGCGGCATAGGTGACGACGAAGGGGATCTTGCCGCAGGTGGCGAGACCAGCCGCGACGCCCGCGCCGTTCTGCTCCGCGATGCCGACGTTGATGTGCTGCTCCGGCAGATCATGGATGAACTTGGTGGATTTGCAGCTCTTGCCGATGTCGCAGTCCACCAGCAGAATGTTCTTGTTCTCCTTGCCCAGCGCTACGATCTCATCACCGAAACCGTCGCGGGTCGCGATTTTCTTCAGCTCTTCGCTCATTTCCTTATCCTCCTCTTACGCGATGATCTGAGCCTTCAGCTCATTCATGGCCTGCTCGTATTCCTTGTCGTTGGGGGCGACGCCGTGCCAGGAGCAGACGTTCTCCATGTAGGAAACGCCCTTGCCCTTGACGGTCTTGGCGTAGAGGCACTTAGGTCTCCCGTTCTTGGAGGCCAGCGCCTTGTCCATGGCGGCGCAGATCTGCTCCATGTCGTTGCCGTCCTCCACCACGAAGGTCTCCCAGCCGAAAGCCTCGAACTTCTTGCCGAGGTCGCCGTTGGGCATGACTTCGTCGCAGGTGCCGTCGATCTGGAGGTTGTTATAGTCCACGAAGACAACCAGATTGTCCAGCTGATACTTGTGAGCGGTGTTGGCCGCCTCCCAGATCTCGCCTTCCTGAGACTCGCCATCGCCGACAGCGCAGAAGACGTTAAAGCTCTTGTTGTCCATCTTGGCGGCCATGGCCATGCCCACCGCGCAGGCGAGGCCCTGACCGAGGGAGCCGGTGGAGATGTCGATACCCGGGCACTTCACCATGGAGGGGTGGCCCTGCAGCGGGGAGCCTTCCTTGCGGAGGGTGTCGAGGGTTTCAATGGGGAAATAGCCCAGCGTGCCGAGCGCGGCGTACTGGATCGGGCAGACATGGCCCTTGGAGAGCACGAAGCGGTCGCGGTCTTCCCAGTTGGGGTTCTTGGGATCGACGTTCATGTACTTGAAGTAGCAGGCGGTGACAAACTCCGCCGCGGAGAGCGCGCCGCCGGGGTGGCCGGACTGCGCCTTGTAGATCATATCCACAGCTTTCATGCGCAGATCGGTTGCGATGTTTTTCAGTTCCTTGATCGATACGTCTTTCATAAAAATCACCTCTTAAAAATGATGGCAGCTTTTGTTTGTTCAGCTCCAATAGCGTTCATAGAGCTATTCCATGTGTTCTTTCATGAAGGCATAGGCGTCGTCAGGACGACCGTCCAGAACAGCCTGAGCAATATGAAGGTGTTCGCTATTGTTTTGCTCGCGATAGGTTGGAGTAGCAATGGTGCGATTGAGTATCAATTCCCACATACGTGTTTCCATGGTCTTGAAAATCAGTTCCATTATCATAGTATAAAGCGCGTTGCCGCCTACTCTCGCAAGAAACAGGTGGAATTCTTTATCAGCCGCTGTAGAGTAGGTGTCTTTTTTAGCTTCTGCCTTGAAGCGTTGAATGATACCGCGCAATTCCAAACACTGCTCGTTATCAATTTGTGCTGCTGCAAGACGAGCAATATCTGGCTCCAAAACCATGCGAGTACGGATAATATCCTGTGGCTCAATCTCTTGTGCCCATTCGTATTCCACAGTTGTTGTTCTTTTTACATAGTAACCGGCGCCTTGCATGGAATCAATCAGCCCGTTGAGTTCCAACGCGCACAGTGCTTCACGCACCGGTACGCGGCTCACATTGAACATCGCGCATAAATCTTTCTCGCTGGGCAG
>JAFUDL010000465.1 GCA_017459225.1 Kiritimatiellia bacterium | reverse complement strand
GAGCCGCTGCACGAAGTTGCGCCCCAGCTCCGCGTACTCCGGCCTGCGCTCGGTGAACTCGCGGAACATCATCAGCGTGTCGAGGCTGCGGTTGAAGCGCCCGCGAAAGTCGTGGTTGCCGTTCAGGAACATGTACGGGGTGTCGGACGCGTATTCGTGGTGGTCCGGGTGGGGATAGACGAAGATGCCGAGCGCCGTGTCGATCGTCTCGGACGTGTTGGAGGCGTCGCCGTTCCACACGACCACTGAGGGCTTGATCTCCTTGATCTTCGTGAGCACCATGTCGAGAATGGGCTTGCGGTCGTGCGTGTCGTTGATCACGCAGAACGAACCACCGGCCGCCTCGCCGAGCGTGGCGAAGGAGTGTATCTTTGAATCCACCTCCGGACCAAGATTCTTCATCTTGTATCCGCCATTGAACTCTATGCGGTCCGCGCCGATTCGGTAGTAGTACTTCGTCGCGGGCTCGAGTCCCCTTAGGCGGATGCGCGCGACCCTGTCGTTCACCTCCATGAGGCCGTGTCCGCCCGAGTAGGCGCGCTTGGCGTTCTTCATGTCGGGCGACTTCGAATACTCCACCCAGCCGCTTGCGTCCGCCGAGACGATGAACATCACGCCCATCGACGTCTCGGCCGCGTTCTGAAGAACGGGCGCTGAGACTATGAGCTTGCCGCTCGGCTCCGCCGCTTTTGTCTTCTCCTCCGTCTTCGGCGCCGCGGGCTTTTCATCCTTGGGCGCCGCGACCGTGGCAGCGGCGCCGCTCGCCACCGCTCCGACAATGAATTCTCTTCTGTTCATGCATTGACCGCCTTTCGCTTCATCACAAGTATACACTTTCCTTTTTCAGATTGCAACTTTCGCCGAACACGCCGCCATCAGTCCGGAAGCGCCGCAATCTCGCGCATCAGCTTCGCCTCGGCTTCCGTCACGCCCTTCGGCCTGTACGCGCACTTCGTCACGTCGACGCCGTCGAAGAGCGACGCAGCCCACACAAGCGCCTGGAAGTACGTGCCGTGCGGCGAATTGAGGTGGAACACGTCGCATGCAGGCTTCCATTCGTTGGACTCGTTGCGCTTGAATCGTGGCTTGTCGCCACCGCCAACCACGTCGCCGCCGAACGAGTTCTCCGTGTACTTCACCGGCAGCCTGCTCCGCCATTCCTGAACGGCGGTTCCCATCGGAATCACGGGGAATTTGTATTCTGCGGCGAATGCGACGTACGCCGCATGCAGCTTCGCGTACATCTCGTTCTGGTCCATATGCCACTTCGCTAGGCGCCGGTCCCATGGCGTGTAGCTCCAGGTCTCCTGCACGACGATTCTCGCCTGGGGGGCGAGGGCACGTATCTTCGCAACCAGCCTGTCGCCCCAGGGATGGTAGCTAGACTTGTCCCAGCTGAGGTGGCTTGCCTGCTGGATCGTCTCGACGTCCCACTTGTCCAGCACCAGCGCGTCGGGAATGTTCGCAGCGCCCTTCTCGACTACGCGCCGCCCGTTACTCACGCGGTCGAAGCGATATGGACGAAACGCCGCGTTCGTCGCCGCGGTCTCGACATTCCGCCAATGGCGCTCCAGCGAGCATCCGCCGATGTAGAGAGAGGCGAGGTCAAGGTCCGCACCGCACGACTGCGCCACGGACGGCAGATGCTTCAGGCACGAGATCGAGAAGCTGTTGCCGATCATCAGCACCTTGAGTTTTTTCTGCGCGGGCGCGCCATTCTCCGGCACAGCCGCCGCAATGCTTCCAGAATGCGCAACCGCCGCCGCAAGAAGCGCAATGGCGACACTTTTTAGCAATGTTCTTTTCATCGTCTGTCTCCTCCGATTTCTACGCCTCGGGTTTATTTCCCGCGAGCGCAGACAGCTTCGAACAACGCCGATATCGGGCGGCCTTTTGTGCCGAGCGACGAATACGGCGTGACCGAGACGGCGAGCAGGTCGCCGCACGGCAGCGTGACTGCCGGCACGAACATCTTCGTGACGCCGCCGTTCGGTTCGCGTCCAGCCGGGAGATTGCACCCCACGGCGAACACGCGCCTCGACACCGGCTCGTCCGCGCCCGCGATCTTCACGTCGTACGCGTACACGCGCGACTCGGGATTGGCGTCGGCAAGCGGAATCGACAGCGTGATCCCATCCCCGCCCTTCTCCACGCCGAGCTTCGCGCCATCGCGGAACTGCGGCTCGCCGATGCGCTTGGCGAGTTCGCCGAACGAGAGGGGATGCGGCTTGTACCGACCAAGGGGCATGATCCAGTCGGGCCCGAGGCTTCCGCCCACTCCGAACTCGCGGCGCGAGATGACGAGCATGTCGTCGTACACCCTCACCACGTATCCCTGGCGCGTCTTGCCCACGTCCTCGACGCCCTCGATCGGCACGCCGGGCAGAACAGGCGGCAGACGCGCCACGGCGCCGAGCGCGCCGCTGCCGCGCGGCTCGCACGAAGGCACCTGCACGTTCGGGAAGGACGCGCCCTTGAAGAAGTAGATGGCGTTCCAGTCCACACAGCTGTGGTGCCAGTGCCCGAAGAACCCCACCGCGTTGCGGCACGGCCTGAGAGCCTTGAGGAGCGCCGAGCTCGGCCTCTTGTGCGACAGCATGAAAAACGGCCTTGCGCTCTTCAGTAGCCCCGCCTTCGCGGCCTCGGCCTTCACGAGGGCCGCGAACTTGGCCTCCGAGACGCCGTGGTGCCTTCCGAAGAAGTGGTAGCCCTTCACCTCCTTGTGCCACACGTCATGGAACGGCTCGCCCCAGATGCGCTCCCAGTGGCCGGCCATGTTCGGCGAAAGCACGTGCTTCGCGCGCTCCGCCGGATCCGGGTACACCCTAGGCGCCCAGTTGCTGCCGTATCCCCAGCCGTCGGTATCGTGGTTTCCGTTGACGAACAACTTTTCAACCACATGTCCGTCCGGCGCGCGGTTGCCCGGGAACACATTCTTCCACACGTTGGCGTGGTACTGGAGCTCCGATATCATGCCGCGGTGGGCGAGATCGCCGCAGTGCACCACCGCGTCCACGTTCTGGTCGCGGAAGTACGAAAGCGCGTTGCGGAAGTACGTGTGTATCCAGCCTTTGCGCGGCTTCCCCGAAAGCGCGGCTGCGGCGAGATGCGTGTCGCTCACCGCGCCGAACACGAGGTTCGGGTTCTTCGGCGGCTTCCATCCGGGCGGCGCCGCGAACACGCGCCAGCCGCCGCCAACGCCCACTCCCAGCGCCGAGAGCGCGCTCTTCAGAAATCCCATTCGCGATACGTTCATGCCTTCTTCTCCTTTTTGCCGGTTCTAGTACAGCCTCCGCCCATACACGAGGAACTTCTGGAACACGATTCTGCTGTCGCTGTGCTCGCCTGCCTTCCACACGCGCACGTACCGCACGCGCGAACCGTCCAGCGGCACCCGCCACGATTCCTCAGGCTTGTCCAGGTCAGCCACCTTCCGCCAGTTGACGCCGTCGAGCGACGTCTCCACGCGCATCGGCAGCCGAGCCGCGCGCTGTTTCCTGTTCGGCGTGTTCACGATCACGATTCCCGTCGCCTCGCACTCGCCGGGGAACTGCAGCCTCACCCATGTGCCGTCTCTCGCGCCGCATGCGTTCACCGGCTGCCCGAACCTAAGCGGACGCGTAGGCGACGCGTCGCACAGCTCCTGATGGCGCTCGGGCTTGTCCGTCGCGGCGCTCTTCGACACCTGCACGAAGGCGTTGGACGATATGAGCACCGCTCCGAAGTCCTCCGTCGGATACGCCCTTCCTCCCGTGATCGGCGGCGTGGGATACAGCTTCTCCATCAGCGCCACCACGTTCTCCCTCCTCTCCCGCAGCGCCGCGTTCTCCGCCGTAACCACCAGCTTGCGCAGCGTCTGCTTCGCCCCGTCGTCCCTGCCGCCCTTTCCATGCGGCGTGCCCCCCTCCAGCAGCCTCGTAACGAGCTTTACATACTCGTCCTCGAACTTCGGGCGGCCGAAATACCTTCTCGCCCCCCACGCGAACGCCTGCATGAAGAAGTCACCCTCCCGCGGCAGCCCCTCAAGCACCTTCGAGTAGATTCTGAAGAGCCTGTTCGACGACTTCTTCCCCACGCGCTCCAGCGCCACGCCCAAGAGCGACGCGTAGTTCGGATACTCCGAGCACTTCCGCTCAGGAAGTCGCGCGGCAAGAAGCATGCGCGCCATCGCGTCGTCGAGCTCGGCCTCCTTGCCGGGCGCGGCAAGCGTGTCGAAGTAGTCCTTCATCAGATTTGCCATCACCGGCACGCGCCACGACGCAGTCTTCAATACGACGTCGGCATACTCGTTCCACTCGCTCTGCGGCGCGCCGCTGGCCTTCAGATGCCTGCGCCAGGCGTCGCCCGCCTGCCAGTTGCCTGGCGCGCTCTCCATCGCGCGCCTGTACGCGGCCACGGCATCGCGGGAGAAGTACTCACTGCGCATGGTCGCATTCAACACGTCGCCCAGCCACCGCGCATGTTCGCGCGCGGCAATAGTCGTGCCGGTGTAGAGCTCTTCGCCGGCAAGCAGGCTCTGGTAGCCGCCGAAGCCAAGCACGCTGAAGCGCGCCCCGGTGAACGGCTGGATGTAGTAGCGGGTGAGCCACTGGCGCGGATCGCCGCGAGCAG
>JAFUDL010000464.1 GCA_017459225.1 Kiritimatiellia bacterium | reverse complement strand
GCGCGGCGACGCTCGCGGGCAACAAGGAGGTGCAGGGCGTGGTCGGCGGCAAGTGGACGGTCGGCGACGGCTTCATTGCGGGCTTGCAGGGCGCGGCGTCGATCCTCGGCGGACTCGACATTGGCGAGGGCGCGAGCGTGACGGTCGATATCGCGACGAACCGCAGCGCCGTCTTCACCGCGCGCGACTTCGGCGGAAACCCCGGCAATGCGACCTGCATCACCAACCGCTTCAACAAGCAGATCGGCGGCACGACGCGCGGTACGATCACGCACGACATGACGTTCTTCTTCACGCTGTACACGTCCGGCATCCGTCCCTTCGGCGACATGAACTATTCATCCACATACGCGGTCGGCGACTTCTACGTGGAGGACGGCGCGGCGGGCAACTGGTCGTTCACCGCAAACTGCGACGACTGGGCGATGTTCTGGGTGGATGGGGAGCAGATCATTTCCACCGCGCAGTGCAAGGCTGGAACCGGCACGAAGGAGCTGTCCGCCGGATGGCATTCGTTCCGCCACATCATCATCGACAACGGCGGTTCATACGGCAACGTACAGTCGATCGGCTACAAGGACGGCAGCGGCACGATGTCGAGCTACGCGAACTTCAGCACGAAGAACCTGAAGATGCGCCCGGCGGCGGACATGGGCGACGCGAACAACGCCAACACCGTGCGCTGGAGCCACTACAAGGGCACGGCGACGGATGTCACGGACAACACCTTCAAGAACGACTTCGCGTGGGACTTCTGCTGCATCACGAACAACCTCCAGAAGCTCATGTGGTACGGCAACAACGACGCGACGTACATCAACGGCTATACGGTCAACCGCTACGAGGGCTGGTTCTTCGTGTCGGCGGAGAACGCCGGCAAGGAGTGGACGTTCCGCAGCAACTACGACGACCGCGCGGCGCTCTGGATCGACGGCAAGGATACGGGCCTCACCGGCGACAGCAACAATACGCTCTCCTACAAGGTCGTGCTCGCGAAGGGCTGGCACAAGTTCCGCATCCAGACTGCGGACTTCACCGGCAGCGCAGGCCCGTGGAGCGGACAGAACAAGAAGGCCGTCTCCTACCAGGTGGCGGGTGGAACGGAGACGTTCTTCAGCGAGGCGACGCTTCAGATGACGGTGTGCCCCGACGGCTACGTGCAGGGCGGCGTGACGCTCGCTTCGAACGCGAAGCTTTCGAACAACGTCGCCGGTGGCGCCGCCGAAGTGTACGGCACGGTCAAGGCCACCGGCACTGGCGCTACGGTGTCGGGTCCGTTCAAGTTTGCGGACGCGAAGCTCGCATACGCGAACGTGGCGCCCAACACGCGCGACTTAACGGGGCTTCTCGCGTTCGAGAATGCTACAGACGACATGCTCGCCAACCTTGGCGGAATCGACGTCGACTTCACCTCGGATCCTACGGTGGGTACTGTCACGGTTGGCCCTGCGTACGGTCTTGCGGCTGAAGATCTCGCGGCCAACGTGCCCGTGGCGGTTACGGTGAACGGCCAGCCCTTCGACAAGAAGTACAAAGCGCGCGTCAATGGCGGCAACATCGAGATCGTGTTCCACCTCGGCTCGGTGATCTTCATCCGCTGATTGCGTAGCCAATGTGCGACCGGCGTGTTGACGTGACACGTCGAGACGCGGTGCGGCAGTGCGTGCGAGTAGGTCGTGCGCACTGCCGCTGCCATTTGCCCCACTCGCCACGAGCCACGAATCACGAGCCACTAGCCACTGGGCGCTAAATATGCTAAAATATACTACATGAGACACCCGCTCTACACACTTTCACTGCTGTCTTTTGTGGTGTTGCGGCTTTTCGCGGCGTCCGAGACGAATGCAGAGCCGGCAAAGGCCGCTGCGCCTGTGCCCGCTCCTGTTGTTGCGCCCGCCAAAGCTGCGCCCGTTGAGGCTCCTGTGCCGACTGTTGCCCCTGCGCCGGCGGCTGCGGCTCCCGTGTCGACTAATTCACCAGCGGCCGCTCCTGCACCTGCTGCTGCCGTGCCTGCGGCAGCGCCTGCCGCCGCGTCTGCTGCGGATGGTTCGACGATGCTTGTGCCGAAGAGATCGGACGACGATGACGACGAAGAAGATTCTTCCAAGGATGCAGAGAAGGAGAAACTGCCGGATCAGCGTTTTGAGCGGTACAAGACGATCATGGACCGCATGCCGTTCGGTCCGGAGCCCGCGGGATTTGATCCCGACAGTGGCTCGCGCGGCGCGGGCGGCGCCGATGCGATTGATCCAAACGCCATCCAGGAGCAACTCTCCGAGGAGGCGCAGAGGATCCTCGCGTCCGTTAGGGTTCGCGCGCTCAACGTGTCGCCAAGCGGAAAGGTGGCGGTGGGTTTTACCGACTCTTCCCAGCAGCCTGCGGTGACGTACTACATGAAGGTGGGCGAATCGCGCAACGGATGGTCGGTCAAGGACGCCGACGTGATGGCGATGACGGTGACGCGCGAGAAGGACGGCGTGGAGGCCAGTTTGATGCTCGGCGAAGGTTCTGACGGCTCGAAGGGCGGAAAGGGTCCCTCAGGTG
>JAFUDL010000463.1 GCA_017459225.1 Kiritimatiellia bacterium | reverse complement strand
GCTGGTTGCGAAGCTGGAAGCTTGATGTCTTCATCTTCTTGCGCTCGGCGGCGTCATACGAGCCGCTGTTCATGTTTCTGACGTTCTCCATCTGCATATAGGCGTCGGCGGCAAGGATTCTGTCCCTTCCTATAACGCGCTGAACATCCCTCGAATTGGCGCTGTTCAGCTCAAGAAGATTCTGCGCCGCCTCAAAATCGCCGCGGTCGGCAAGCCTGAGCGCCTCTTCGGTGCGCACCGCGTTCTCGTTAAGCGCACGCTCGCGCAGCACGCTCTTGTTCACGCTTGCCGCCACTGCCGCAGGATCAGCCGAATACGTCACGGTTCCAACGCCCGTCACGGTCTTGGAAACCTCGTTCTTCGGATCGACGTAGGTGACCTCGGCCTTGGCGATCTCGCGCGCGGAGCCAACCGCGCCAGGCGCTGCGTCGCACTTGACGATCACATACTTCTCCTGCCCGCCGTAGAGCTGGTTGAGGTCGATGGACACGACGCCGTCAAGGATGCGCCCGTCGCGCCCAATCAGCGCCACCGGCGTGAAACCGGTGCGGAAATGGACCTTCAGCGCTACGCGCGTCGCGGCCACGGACAGCACGTCGCCGAGCTCGCCCGAGAAGATGCGCGGCAGGTCGTCGGACTTCTCAGCACAGTAGCTGTTGCCGTCCGACTTCTGCGAGAGGCGCGTCATGAGATCCTCGTTGTAGTCAACGCCGAGCCCGACCGTGGAGACCGCGATGCCGTCCTTCATCAGCAGCGCACCGAAGCGGCCCAGCTCCTCGGCCGAAGACGGGCCGACGTTGGCCTGTCCGTCAGAGAGCAGCAACACGCGGCTTATCTCGCACTTGCCCTTGAACTTCCTGAGCTCCGCGGCACCAGCCGCAACGCCGGCGAAGAGAGCGGTGCATCCTCCGGGCTCAATCGACTTGATGCGGGCGATGAGCGCCTCTTTCTCCGTGACGTGCTGCGCGGGAATGACAACCTCGCTGGCGTTGTCATAGGCTATCACGCTTACGATGTCCCTCGAATCGAGACGCCTTATCGCCTCGCACGCCGCTTCGCGCGCCTTGACGATCTTCTCACCGTGCATTGACCCGGAGCGGTCCAGCACGATAGACAGGTTGACGGACGGACGTGTCGCCGCCGCGACCTTGTCCGCAGCAAGAGTGACCTTGACGTACGCGTCGCCGGGCTTGTCGGCGAGCCGTACCGAGTAGTCAGGCTCCACCCGGCAGCGGATGTCCGCCGCCGCAGTGAACGCCGCAGCCAGCGCTAGGCCGGCGATGATCGTCATTGTATTCTTCGTCTTCATGGCTTTGTCCTTTCCTTTGCGCCTGAGGCCTCTCCGCCCAGGCACTGGACATTTAACCAAATTTCGCCACGCAAGTTGTCATGACGAAGCAAAGAGTTTGCAAAGTTTTTGCAAAGTGAAATCATGCGGCACACTGTCAGAGACTTCCCTTTCATTGCATCTGCGCAAGATTATACATCATTCCTGCAACATAGGCAAACAGAAACCGTTAACCGTCAGCGCAGCAGAAGCACCGTCGCGGGCGACACCTTCGAGACGAGCGAATAGTTGCGCGCCACGACCGCGCCTGAGGCGTTGTACGCCACGAACGACACGCAGTTCGGCTCGCCTTCGCAGGCGGTGAGCGCGCCCGGCGGAATGACGGCGCTGAACTCCCCTCCAGCCACGGGAACGCGCTCCGCCACGCGGATGCCGTTCACGTAGCAGGAAATCGACGCTACAGCGGAGTTTCCGCACGCAAACCGCGCGCGCAGCGTCCGCCCCGAATAGACCGTGCCGTTCGAGTTCAGCCCGTCGAACGCAATCGGCAGCGCCGCCGCGTCGGGCGTGTACGGATGCGTGGCGGTGGAGACCTTCAGGCTCGCCATCAGCGCAGGAACGCTCGCGAACTGCGCGTCAAGCCATGCAAGACGGCGCTCTAGATATGACCTGAGGCGCAACACGTCTGCGGCGAAGCTCGCTGCGCCCAGATTGTATTTCTTGTCGTGCACAGGATCCCATCTTGCGGAATTCGCGCGGCACGCCTCGTTGAGGTAGTTCGTGTACTGGTCGATGAGTCCGCCCTGCTCGAAGCACGCCGCGAACCTATCACGCACCTGCCAGTAGCGCGTGAAAAGGCGCGTGCAGAACTCAGGATTGTCGGACCATTCCTTGTAGAACGCCTGCTGCGGCACGCCGCGGTCCTGGCACTTCCACTCCTCGGCATTCGTCGTCACGCGCACGCTCCCCACGCCCCAGTCGAAGTCCCACACCGGACCCCACTTCAGCTTCCCGCTCCTGTCCTTGTACGCGTATCGGCTCTTGTACACCGCATCGTTGTTGCCAAAGAGCTCCATCGTGAGCCAGTAGTTGACCATTGAATCGTAGTCGCAGTACTCGCATACGGGTTTTCCCTCCCCGGAATAGCCGTCTGGCGAAGTGCAGGCGTCCCAATAGCTCTTCAAGAACGTCTGGCACCAGCCGAACATCTCGGAGTTCGTGCGCAGAAACTCCGGGTTCTTAAGCATCGTCTTGATGGCGAGGCTGCCGCTCGAGGTGGTGAACTTGGAAGTCTCGTCGTACTCGTTAGAGAACTCGAGAAGATAGCCGCCGGATATGTCGTCCGCAAAGCCGGCGCCAAGGAAGTCCGAAGGCCGCCCAGCGAGCGTCACCTTGTTCGTGGCGTCGTAGAACGTGAAGGAGTCGGAGGTGATCCACGCGAGATTCTGCTCCAGCTGCGCCGAAAGAGCGTCCTCCTGGTCCTTGGTGAGGCCGTTCGCCGCAGCGAACGCCTCAGCTAGATCGCCTGCGTCGCCTTCCCAGTCGTGAATGTCAATGCGGTCCTTCTCAATGCGGATGTGCTCGCAGAACTGGTACGTTCCCTGCCACGCGCCGTTGAGTACGCACTCCACCCATGTGGACTTCATTCCCATTCCCGTGGAGCCGATGTCGCGCGCGAAGTCGTACGCGAGCTTGTTGCGCATCATCGACTGGTCGTTGTAGTTCGCCAGGAGCACCCAGTGCTTCGACTTCGGGATGTCGAACATCTTCGTCTTCTTGTCGAGCTTGATCTTCCACGGCTTCTTCGGATAGCTGGCAGTCGTGTTCCCGCGCACCTTTATCGTCATCCTTCCGTCGTACGGCGACTTCCATTCGTCGTTGCCCTGCGCCATCAGCGTTCCATCGTGCGTCTCCTTGTTCTTGGAGGGCGTGGCGCCGTCGTCCGTGGCGAGATACAGGACGGGCAGCTTCGAGAAGAAGAACTCCTTCTCGAGCACCGTCCCGGCGCCGCTGCGCGCGCTGAACTTTATCCAATGCTCGTAGTCGGCCGCCGTCGGCGTGTATGCGGCGCCGATTCCCAGGATTCCGGAATCGTACGCCTTCCCGGGCGTGCCGCGCCGCCATTCGCACGCGAGGCTCCCGGCGACGCCCATGAACGTTCCGCACTTCGCCTCGAGAGCCTTGCCGACGCGCGGACGAGACGCGTCCAGCTCCACCGCGGTCGCCACGTCCCCTCCCATGTGCCGCACCGTCCCCTCCCCGGCGAACGCCACCATGAAGTCCCTCGCCGTCGCGCTCTCGCCTCCGCGCACGATCTCCGCCGTGCCATCGACAAGCGCGATGTCTCCGTCCGCGCCTGGCGGCGACTCCGCGGCGGCGCCGCCGAGCGTCCAGTTCGACGCATCGTTCCAGTCGCCGGAACCGCCGCCAGTCCAGCGGAAGAGCCGCGCCGGCTCGCCTTCGCATTCCACCCCGGAGAAGCCGGCGAAGCGTCCCCTCCCGGAGAAGGCCACCTCCCTC
>JAFUDL010000462.1 GCA_017459225.1 Kiritimatiellia bacterium | reverse complement strand
GTCACGACGAGCGGATCCACATGCATCTCGAGGCGCGCAACGGGATTCCAGTTGATCACAACGCCGGAGACCACGCCGTCGTGCATCACGATGTCCTCAACCTTCACGGTGTTGAAGATCGTGGCGCCGGCCTTGCGCGCGCCGAAGATGAGCCCTGAGGCCATCTCCACGGAGTCCACGGTGTGATACTGGTCGTCGTAGGGAACGGTGGTGATGCCGAACTCGCGCAGGATCTCCGCGGCGTCGTTCTGCACGGTCACCTCGTTCATCAGCATGCCGCCGCCCCAAGTGCCCCCGCCGGGCGCGAGCTTCGACTCGTACATCGCCACCTTGAAGCCGGCGAGCGCCAGGTCACGCGCGGCCACGAGTCCGCTCGGCCCCGCACCGACGATCGCCACGTCAACTGCGAGGTTCTCCTCCAGCTTCTTGAAGTATCGGCGCACTATCGCGCCGGATATGACCTCTTCCATCACGGCGCCTGCGGCGCCGCTCTTTTCTGCTTCGCTCATTTTTCTCTTCCTTTCTTCCCTACGCAGGCATTACCCTGTTCAGGTTATCCGGTATTTTCTCAGCTTCCAGAGCACCATGCACTGTAAGCACCCGGAAAAGTAGATGAAATGATACCACACGCCGCCGCCGTTGTCAATCCCGCCAAAGACCGCAAGCTAATGATAGTGGAAGACGTTGTAGAAGCGCAAGCTACTCGAACACTATCTCGAGACCTGGAGTCTCTTCCATCGCATCCGTGCAGACGCGCTTGAGCGTTGCAGGGGCTGCAGAGGAGTTGGCGAAGACGATCTTCATCTCCGAACCGTACTCGGTGAGGAAGTCGAAGAGCGCGTCGAAGTTGCGCCCGTAGCCTTCCGGGAACGGGAGAGCGGCAGCTAGCCGCGTATGGAGCGCCCTTGCGCTGCGCACGCCCTTGAGGTCGATTCTGTATTCCTGCTTCATCATGGCACCTTCTCGAATGTCCTGTAGTGGTCGCCCGTGTAGTAGATGCTCCGAATGTCCTCGGAGTACACAAGGCGCTTTGCCCCGCGCGGCTTGCCGCGGGTGTCAATGTCGCATTCCCTGTAGCGGCCGCGGGGAAGCTTGTTCTCGTAGTTGCCGAAGTGGTCGCCGCCGATCGATTTGCCAGGCGCATAGCGTTCAAGAGGCCCGCCTTGCCAGCCAAGACTGCGCGCCTGCGCCTTAGTAATGAAATTGCGAGGCAGGCGACGATACGTCCTGAGATAGCTCGCCACCTGGTCGCGGCCAGTGTATTCGCCATCAGCGGCAATGGACGCCTTTGCGGCCACGTTCGTGGCGGTCTGCGTCTTCGCAGCCGACTGCTGCGTAACGGTCGCCTTGGGTGCGAGCGCACGACGCGCGCGTCCGCCACCACGGCCCCATGCCGCAACCGCCAGAAGCGCCACCGCGATGGTGGCAAGCGGCAACATTCGCCTTATGAGAGATCTGAACATTCAACGCTCCTTTCCTGTTTTGCCTTGAGGTCTACATCCTATGCCGTCATCGGACCGGTACCACTTCAACCTTGAAGAAACGGTGGCCCTTCACGTACGGCACCCATCCCGTGGCGTCTCCAAGCGCCGCGCGCCCTTTAGGCACATAGCGGTAGCCGTGCGCCTGTATGTTCGCGTTCGTGTGGCTCCAGCCGAACACAGGCTCGCCGCCATCCATGCGCACCGTCGCAAATAGGCGACTCTGAAGGTTCTTGGGGTCGGTGTCGAGCAGATACTCCTGCCAGTTCGGGAATCCGTCACCGTCGGAATCGGCGCGCGCAAGCGCCTCATACGCCGCCACAGTGCCGCCTTGGTCAGGGAACTGGCCGTCCAGCCACGCGTACGGAACCGTCACACCTTCCACCAAAACCGCCTGATCCTGCCCTTCTGGAATCCACTGGAGATCATAGAGCCATACGCCAGACCATACAGATACATCACCTGAAGAATATCCAGAGGTGTAGTCATTTGCCGGATCATTCACGGTATATGTCCAGTTGAACGTTGTCGTGCCGGCATCGTTCACCTCGTTTGTGACAGTGAAAGTGGGAATATTTACGTAGTTGGCCCTGACTATCCACGAAGTTGCTCCGTTGATTGTATGCGAAATTATGTTTTGATTGCTCCATGACGCCGCTTTGCATCTATAGATCAACTTGCCTTTCCCAGTGACCATCGCAGTGATGGTCGAAGTGTACGCGTCGCTTCCGAGCAGACCTCCCGTCCTAAGCGTTGAATCCGTTCCGACTTGATACCAGTCCACGGTTCCGCTACGCTGCCATGTGATTCCGCTCGTGCCAAAGACCCCATTCGCCCATTCGCTCACGCTCCTGTATCTCTTGACCAGCACAGGACTTGAAAGCGAAGCGCTCGTCCATACCGCCGCACGCAATTCAACACCAGACGATGCAATCGTGATGGGGCCGTTGTAGATGATTCCGTTCGTCTTTGTCGGCAACGAACCATCGAGGGTATAGTATATAGTGCCGCTTCCGTTTGGATTCGCAAGCGTCATGGAAAATGGAAACTCGTTGACAAGGTCTCTTGTCTGCGAGCAGGTCGGAGCCTGAGGCACAGTCTCACCCAGTACGGACGCAAAGCCGGCGATGAGCGATTCTACAGTCGTCAGAAAAAGCTCCGTGCCCACAAGCGACTCTCCATCATTGCGGGCAAGCCCCATGGCGATGGCAGTGCCAGGCGCATTCGGTCTTGCGAATAAAATCGTAGGATAATAAGCAGTGTCCGACAGCCCGTAGCTACGGTAGAGGTCCCAGAACCAGCTATTCGATCCGGCAGCGTCAACATTGCAGGAAGTGTCACCCGTCACGAGATAGATGCCGTTGACTTTCGCCCATGCGAGAAATTCCTCGCTTTCTGCGACAGGATAGAACTGCTTCGACCACCAGCATCCAGCGCGGTTCGCTAGCAGCACGGCGATCAGCCGGCCGTCTCGCGCTGCCGCGGTCTTCACGCCATCGACATCCGTAGTCCACTCCCCGGCCGTAACAGGATGACGCTCCAGGTAGAGTCCGCCGACCTCCGCACTAGGCTCCTTTCCTCCCTCCACGAACACTGCACGCACCCGTGTCGATTTCGTGAGAGAGATCGGGCCGTCGTACACTATGCCAGTTTCACCTGCGGGATCCGAGCCGTCGGTCGTGTAGTAGAGAACGCCTTGCCTGCCACTAGGCGGTGCAAGCGTGACTATCTGGCTTCCTTGAAAGGTGTAGGCAGTGGATTCATACGAAGTCGTAGCTGGCGAGATCGTTGGCGGACGCGACAACGCATCGAACTGAACCGTGTCGAGCCATACTCCGTTGAAACCGCTATAGCGTCCGCTGCTCAGATGCCCGTTTATGTCGATCCAGCTGTGAAACAGGAACTTGACCGTGTGCGATCCCGAGGGAATCTGGATTTCGCGGAGATTCCATGTGTCGCCTTTGGAGTCCTCAGTGTCGGTATAGACGGAGCTGCCGTCAACGAGCACGGTGAACGTGCCGTTGTACTTGCGCGCCTTGTAGCGGAAGCTCATCAGAGTGGGACCGACGATGGTCGTGTCAAGCCAGGATTCGTTGTCCCAGTAATTGCCGCTGTCGGTGGACTGCACGGCATCGACGCCGTCGTAGGTGTCGGTCGTCTGGAAGACCCAGGGCAAATTCTCGGAAGTGCGCCACGCGAGCTGCGGCGCATCGAGTCCGTTGCCCAGGTCGCTGAGGGAATACATCGCCTCGAAGACAGGTCCGGGCGTTCCATCGGTGACGATCACGGCTCGGATGGTCGTCGTCTGCGTGAGCGTGATGGGACCGGTGTAGAGCGTGGATGAGAGCGTGGGCGCAGAGCCGTCGAGCGTGTAGCGGATGGGAAGACCGGCCTTGCCAGGCGAGAGCGTGACGGTGATGGACTCGGTGAAAGTGGCGCCGCCCTCTGGCGAGAAATACACGTCGTACGACATCGGCACCTTTTGCGCGCGCCATCTCGAGGCGGCAGCGTATGTCTGCTGGATTGTGCGTACGTTGTCGTGCAGTGCATCGCCAACTGGCGTGCCCTGATAGGTGAGATCTGGGGAAGAGAAGAACGGCGCGGCAGAATAGTGGTTCCCGTAGCCGTCTGAGTTGTACGCCATGATCGTATGATAGGCAACGCCGTCAGTGCCGGTGAAATAGTGGCCGGCTGAATACTCGAACAGCTGCGGACCACGGTTGTTGGGATCGGCAACCTCCGTGGCGTGTCCCGCGCCGATGTTGTGCCCCACCTCGTGCGTCATCGTGTGGCTGTTTGCCACGGCGCGCACGGCGCATACGTTGTAGGGCGCCTCCGAGAATGCAGCGTAGTTCGTGTTCCTGAGCGAGTATCCAAGGCCAGCCGAGCCGCCTGCCGAGCCGGTGTCGATGAGCGTGGTCACGATATCGGCGCCAACTTCGTCGCGCTTCGCCTTGATCGACGCCCATGCGCCCGTGCCGGTCCTCGCGGCTTCGAGGACGCCGTCAAAGTCGGTGCCTCCCTCCGCGGCAACGGTCATCACTCCAACAAGCCGGTAGCGGAAGGCCGAGGAGAAACCGCAGTTGCCGAGCACCGTGTTCATCTTCTGCACGGCCATCGTCGCGAAGTTCGTTATGCCGCCACCGTTCTGGCGAGCCCACGAGGCGGCGGGGGCGTCGTACGCCACAAGTACGTCCACGAGCGTCGACGCCTGGTCGGACGCTAGACGCGCGCCCTGAAGCCTGGCCGTTGACGACGTCGCCGCGATGCCGGGATCGACTGGCCTCGAGGCCGTCACCGTGACGGCGGATGGATCGATCTCCTTAACCGCCACGCATCTCGCGTCCGATGCGACGGTATATGCGCGCCCCTTCGCGAAGTCCTGCACGTCGACGCACAGTCCATCCTCGGTGCGCAGCACCACGGCGTTCTTCACGCCGCCGTATCCCTCCATCTCGCCGATGAACGCCTCGCCGCCGAGCGGCGACTCCATTCGTTCCGAAAGGACGATTGAAACCTCCGTTCCGTCGAAGAGCCGCATCGCCACCTTGTCTCCCACGGCGAGCGGATCGGTGGCCGCGGCGCCTGCCGGCAGCTCGCACATCCTAACGCAGCCATCCACCATCGGCGCGGCGAAAAGCAGCCGTCCGCCGCGGGCTGTACGCAGATCCAGTGAATGCGTGGCCGCACCTGACGCAAGCGCAAACGCGAAGGCGACGAACGCACAACAATGCGCCGTCTTCGTGGTGAAGCCGTTTATTCCCATGGTCTGCATCTCCTTTTAGTGCCGTAGTGCGTCTAGAAGAACAACTTCGCAAATGCGAGCAGCCCCTGCTTCCACGGAACGCGGTGGGATACGCCCGTCTTGCCCTTGAACTCGGAAAGATGCTCGACGTACCAGTCGTAGTTGCGCACGAGAGCCTGCTTGTTCGAGTAGCGCGGCGCGAAGCCGAGCAGCTTCTCCGCGCGCTCGATGGAAACGAAGCTGTCGGTGGACGCGGTTTCGTACACCCACGGATAGAGCGGCGAGAGGTGCAGCTTCTCGAGAATGCGCAGGATGAAGACTATCGGCTTCACGGGCGTGCCGTGGATCTTCTTGCCATGTCCGGCACGGTCGAGCACGGCCTGGTAGTCCTCCTTCATCGTGGTGAACTCCTTCGCCCCGATGTTGAACTCGGTGTTAACCTTCGATTCGTCAAGCGTCATCGAAAGCCAGATCGCCTCGCAGAGGTCCTCCACGTCCATGAGCTGGTAGCGGTTGTTGCCGCTGCCTATCATCGGGAACCCGTGGCCGGTGTACGCCCAGTCGTAGAAGAGCGCAAACACGCCGAGGCGTTCAGGGCCGATGAAGCTCTTCGGACGCATCACCGGCACGCAGAACCCCTCCGCCCTC
>JAFUDL010000461.1 GCA_017459225.1 Kiritimatiellia bacterium | reverse complement strand
TTCCAGGCGAGGTTCGGCTTGATGGCAACCTTCTTGCCCTCCTTGAAGAACTTGCCCCATCCGCCCATCTTCTCGATGCCGGCCGCGATCATCTTGGGAATGTCGTTGCCATGCACCACTACGATGCGCGGTTTCTTCTCCTCCGCCAGGGCCGATGCCGGCACTGCGGCCGCGATCGCGCCCGCCGCCGCTGCGGTGGCGCCCTTCTTGATGAAGCTGCGACGCTGAATCTTCTGCATGGAGAACTTCTCCTTGTTGTATTGTCGTTTCCATCTGCCAAACCATCGGCAGATGTCAGTAGTATAGCAAATTCTGATTCCGCGCGCAATGCGCGCTCCACCAGCCACACGCTGCCCATGCCACCCTGCCCGAGCTGCCGGACGACACGATAGCGGTTTGCGAGGAGCGTCCCTTCGCCGTTCCCCGCTATCGTGCGCGAATTGTCTATCGTGTCGTAGGTCATCGTCAAGGCGTGATCACGCTGAGCGTGCAGGGAAGGTCGGCCTTCTTCGTGTTCACCTTGTCGGGACCGACAACGGCGTCGAAGTTGGATACGACTAGACGCCCCTTCCAGAGAATCGGCTCGCCAGGCTGGTTGAGCCCGCCGTTCTGGCCGTCGCCGTCGGGATCGCGCCTTACCACGCTGATCGTGCCTTCAGGCGTGACCTTGGCAATGGCGTTGTTCGAGAAGTCGGCCACGTAGATGTTGCCCGCGTCGTCGACGCACATGCCGTCCGTCGTGCGCATCTTCGTATTCGCCGCGCGCTCGATGAAGCCCTTGGAGGCAGGATCGGAGTAGTCGAAGTCCGTCTTCGCGAAGACTGTGCACGACGCCACCTTTCCAGACGCATCAAAAGTAGCGCGGTGGATTGTGCCGTCGCCAAAGTTGCCAAGAAGAAGATCGCCCTTCGCGTCGAAGACGATTCCGTCGAGTCCGTACTGGCAGTAGGGATTCTGCGTGACGAGCGTGAGGATGAGCTGCGTATCCTCGCGCGTGTTCTTCACCGCAATGTTCCTGTCGGTCGGCTTGAAGCGATACACGCCGCTCACAAGCTTGCCCGACGGATCCTTGATTTTCGAGAGGCTGCTCTGAGTCACATACAGCATTCCGTTGTGGAACTTGACCCCGTTTGGATGCTCCATGCCGCTCGCGATCACGGCGCAGGCGGCAAGCTTGTCGTCCTTGAAGTCGAGGCGCAAGAGACGCCCCTCGTTCGCGCCCTTCTCGCTGCCGGACCATCCCTGGTTGTCGCACACATAAAGTTCGCCCTCAGGACCAAAGCAGATCCCCATCGGCGCGGCGAGGCCCGTCTTCTCAAGCGGCGGAACATGCACCCAGAGATACGGCGCGCCGCCCGGTTCGTCGATGCGGAAGATGGCCGCCGGCTTTGTGGTGTCGTTGAAGTTCGGCGCGGCTATCACAAGCCGTCCTTTGGAATCTATGGCCATACCGTCCGGCGTGGTGCATGTGGATGGAAACACCGCGAACGGTTTTCCGCCGCAATTGCAGCATCCTGCCATCATCATCGCACCGGCCACCGCCAAAGCAACATTCAAACACTTCATGTCTCAATCTCCTTCAACTTTTTACGAACTTCTCAACCTCGAAACTCAAGACCCGAAACTCGAAACCAGAAATTAGAAACTTGAAACTAGAAACCAGAAACCTCTCACGCGCCTCTCAACGCCTTGAGCGCCTCGACTATGGCCACTCCCGCGCTTGTACCGATGCGAGTGGCGCCTGCGCGGATCATGTCGAACGCGGCGTCGAGCGTGCGGATTCCGCCGGCCGCCTTCACGCCCATCGCGGGACCCACCGTGCGGCGCATCAGCGCAATGTCCGCCGCAGTCGCGCCGCCCGTTCCGAATCCGGTGGAGGTCTTCACGAAGTCAACGCCGGCTTTCACCGCGAGCTCGCATGTGCGCACCTTCTGCTCGTCGGTGAGGTAGCACGTCTCAAGAATCACCTTTGAGATGACGCCATGCTCACGGCATGTCTTCGCGAGATCCTCAAGCTCGGCAAGCACAAGCGCGTCGTTGCCGCTCTGGAGAGCGCGGACGTTCTGCACCATGTCGACCTCGCCCGCGCCCTTCGCGATCGCATCCCTGATCTCAAACGCCTTCGCTTCGGACGTCATCTGCCCGAGAGGGAATCCCACCGCCGCGCCCACGCGTGTCTTCGAGCCCTTGAGCAGCTCCGCACACCTCTTCACCTCCGCAGGATTCACCGCCACCATCGCGAAGCCGTATTCGCGCGCCTCCGCGCAGAGCTTCTCAATCGGCTCAGGTCCGCCAAACGCCTTGAGAAACGTATGGTCAATCATTCCCGCAAGCTCCTGCGGCGTGATCTTGTCAACGTCTATCATTTCATCTCCTCCATAAACCAGAAACCAGAAACTAAAAACCAGAAACTAGAACCTCATCATCACCTTCAGCGCCTCGCCTGCCTTCACGGCAGCAAGCGCCTTGTCGAGCTCGGCCAACTTGAAGCGATGCGTCACGAACTCGTCTGCGGAAAGTCGTCCCTCGCGGATCCACTTGCAGATCGGCTCCATCGCCATGCGCTCGCGCCAGCGCGTGGGCCACTGGTGGATCACGAGGTTGAAGTTGTACGGGCCCTTCCCCTTCTCGATCGTGAGCGTTGGCTGCGATATGACGCCGTACACTCCTATCGTGCCGCCGAGCTTTATCATGGGAATGGCCGCGTTCACGATCTTCTCGTTTCCTACGGCGTCGACTATCACGTCAAACGACTCCGCCGGGAAATCAACCTCTTCGGGAGCGAACACAGCGTCCGCGCCCATCTTGAGGGCGAGAGCGCGCTTGTTCGCAAGCGGATCGACAAGGCCCACCCACTTGACGCCCATGAGCTTCGTGAACTTGACGAAGCTCAAGCCAACCGGACCCGCCCCGTAGATGAGCATCCTGTCCTTGGGCTGTATGCCGAAGTCGCCAATGCCCCCGTACACCTCGCGCCATGTGCAGAGAAGCGCCGCAGCCTCGGGGTCCACTCCCTCCGGCACCGCACGCTGGATCTCGTAACACTCGAACCACCCGTGCTCAGCGTCCGCCACCCCGTCACGCACCATTGCGTC
>JAFUDL010000460.1 GCA_017459225.1 Kiritimatiellia bacterium | reverse complement strand
GAAGTGTTTCACGGTCCGCGGCCGCAGGAGCTGCGGACAGTATTGGGGGTTCATCGCATTCTGGTTTATAGGCCTGGTTGTCATTGGGATGAATCTTGGTGATGTAGCCGTGGGGCTGTATTTCCTTTTCATGTTCTGGCCCGGCTTTTCATACGCGGTGCGACGTCTTCACGACATGAACATGAGCGGTTTCTGGCTTCTCCTTGTGTGGTTCCCCCTCATCCCCCTCATGATGCTCTTCCGCAACGGCACCCCAGGCAGCAACGACTACGGTCCAGAGCCGTGACCAGACAATTGGCGGTGCTACGGCCTTACAATCGAGGAGTTGATTGCATGCGATGAGTGAAGCGGTTGAAGAATTGTCAGAGAACTCGGTTGCGATTGAGTCGAAACGGTCGGTCGTGACGCTGCTCCAGATGCGGAATCTGCCGCGTTCGTACCATTGGATATACGTGCGCTGTGATGACTTCACACGGGTTCATCTGCCGTCTGTTCTCGACGAGCTGTGCGATGATGGAACGATTGCTGCCTTGGGCGATGGCACCTGGAGCATTGTTGAACTGCCGAAGGAGATTCCCTCGGACGACTATAGTGCGGCAGTGCCGCCCTGGGAGGCGTTGCTCGTAGAATGTCTAGAGCGAGAAGGGGTGCCTGCGCAGAGCCGCCGCACGGAATGTGGCTACACGTTGGCAATTGCGATGACGGCCTTTGCGGCGAAACTGGATGTTGAAATAGACGGCAGGCAACATCAGTTGCTGCCGTCGCAGCGGGCGAAGGACATCGTTCGCGACAAGCGGCTCAAGGCGAGCGGGTGGTCTGTCCTGCGGCTGGAAGTGGCGGACGTCGTGGCGAGTCCGTCCGCCAGCTGCGAGAAGGTGATTGCAGTTTGGAAGAAACTCAAAGACGGAGGTTCAGTCTAATGAAATGGTTGACAATGGCGGCAGTGGCGTTGGCACTGCTGTTTGGCTGCGTGTTTCTGGTGATCAACAAGCAGGAACAGCTGTCTGTGATTACAGAGCAGGTGCAGACCTACGTGGGGCAACGTGACACACTCAAAAGGGAGATCGGCGACCTTCAGGGGCATCGTGATCGCCGCGCGGCACTCGACAAGGAGTGGGAGGAGTTCAAGACCAAGGAAGGCGAGCTGAAAGGCAAGTACGGCGAGAAACGGGTTCTTGACGGAGAGTGTGCGAAGCTTGCGGAGAAGCGTGATGTCCTTAGATCTGATGTCAAGGCCAACGAGGATCAAATCTCATCGCTTAAGGAGCGTATAGCCGAACTTGTGGGGCAGACAAACGATCTGGTCAGGGCGATGGATCGGATACGCGGGGATCGAGATGTGGTGCTCGACGAGATTGAAAAAATCAAAAAGGACCGCGACAAATTAGAGGACCAGCGTCACGACGAGGAGACACGTTACGCGAAACAAAAGAAGCGTGCCGATGCTGAGGAAGGGCGTTACGCCGAACAGAAGGAACTTGTGGAGGAAGAGATGGAACGTGTCAATGACGAGAAAAAACGCGCAGACGAGGCAAAAATCGCTGCCGACGACGCGGAAAGGCGCAAGAAGGATGCGGAGCAGGCGGCAGAGGTTGCCGAGTCTGCCCAGAAGGCCCGTGTTGCCGCTTTGCGCGCGGAGACCGACAAAGAGATTGCGGCGCAGGAGAGGCGCATGGCAGATGCACGCAAGGCTGCGAGTGCTGCGAGCGCAAAAGCCGAGGCGGAAGAGTCGAAGCTGAAGGCGCTTGCGGCGGAGGTCGCAAAGCTCGAGGCTCGGCGCAATGAGCTTGCAGGTGTTGAGAAGCTACTGGCTGAAACGAAGGCGGCGCTGGCTGCAGAACAGGAAACACTGGGCAAGAAGCAGAAAGATGAAGTCAAGCAAGGAGGAGTGAAATGATGTTTTGCGCAATTGACATAGAATCGCTTGTCGTAGGCAAGGAATTGCTTCTGGCCATTGTAGGACTGAGCGTCGTATTTGTATTCTGCTTCGTGATGGGCTTCTTCTACATCACGCGATCACGAAACATTGTCAAGACCAAAGATGACTACGACGATCTGTTGCGCAAGCGGGACGGCCTTTCCACGCAGCGGGACGCTCTTATTGCCGAGATCGCGGCAAAGCGCGTGGAACTCGGGGAATATGAGCGGGCGAAAAAGTTTTTTGAAATGCATCCGCACCTCGTAGCCGAAAACGAGAAGCTAGAGAAGTCGATTGCGGACAATGAGTCCAGGCTAGAGCAGCTCAACGCAGATCTCAAGAAGGCGAAGGACAAGAGGGGGGAACTGGCAAAAGCGGAAGAGGACCTTCGGAATGTTTCACGGGACATTGCCGATCTTGAGCGCGACAGGACCACATTGACTGCAGATAAGCAGCATCTTGAGAATGACATTTCCAACCTGAAGAAAAGAAAGAATGACCTTGAAACGGATCTGGCCGAACTTCAGCGATCTCTTGACAAGCACAAACGCGCCACAGAGGATTTGGAACGCAGGAAGGAAGAGGCGCAGAGATGGCTCGACGCGAATAATGACAAGATACGTGATCGAGAAGACCTCGACCGCCAGATTGCCCTCAAGAAGGCGGAGCTTACGCGACTAGACGACCGATTGCAGAATGGGGAGAAGTCCATTGCCGACACGCTTGAGCGTATCGACAAGGGACTCGACCGTCTCAACAAGATGAACCTTTCAGGAGTGCAGACGCTTCGTCAGAATGCGTTTGCGAGCCTGAAGGAAGGCGTTTTCGGCATTCCGAAGCATACGGCTCCGGCGAATGAGAGTGAGCTGAATGCCATTGCGAAGGTAGCCAAACACATTGAGAAATCTGGGTTCGTCGTGCCGGAGCGCCTCCTCTATGCGTTCCACACGTCGCTCAAGACGTCCGACATGTCGAGTCTCACCGTCATGGCGGGCGTGAGTGGTACGGGAAAGAGCGCAATCCCGAAGCTCTACTCCGAGGCGATGGGCATCCACTTTCAGCCGATCGCGGTGGAACCGCGCTGGGACAGTCCGAAGGACCTGCTCGGTTTCTTCAACTACGTCACGAACCGCTACGAGCCCACGATGCTTGCTCGCGCGCTCTTCCAGTTCCAGGGGCTGCACTATGATGATTTCAAACCGAAGGCCGACATGCATGAATACATGCTCATGCCCATGCTGGACGAGATGAATCTCGCGCGTATCGAATATTACTTCAGCGAGTTTCTGAGCAAGCTCGAGATGCGCCGTCTCGTGGCGCCGCTCACGAAGGAGAATCTTGCCGTTGTCGCGCTTGAGATATTCCAGGGCTTTAACGCCAAGGGAGAGAGCGGCAAGGTGGTAGAAGAATCTCCAATCCGTCTCTTCGCCAACCAAAACACGCTTTTCGTCGGCACGATGAACGAGGATGAAACTACTCAGTCGCTTTCCGACAAGGTCATCGACCGGGCGAATGTCCTCTACTTCGGGCGTCCAGACCATCTGCAGGCCAAGGCTGGCGGCGCAGGGAACGCCGTCTCGTTCACGCCGCTCAAGAAGTCGACGTGGAATTCGTGGCACAAAGACGCGAATGAGGAGGAACTGAGGTTCGCGCGCGAGAAACTTGCGGCGCTAAACCGCACTCTAGCAGACTTCAACCGTCCGTTTGCACACCGCACTTTCCAGGCGATGCTTTCTTACATCGCGAACTATCCGGTAGGGCCCGACGAGGATAGGGACGATGTCATAAAACGGGCTCTCGCCGACCAGATCGGCATGCGCATCATGCCGAAGCTCTACGGCGTGGATCTTGCGCTTCACCAGGATACGTTCGAGCAGGTCGGCACGACGTTGCGCGAAGTAGGCGATACTCTGCTTCTTCAGGCATTTGCGAATGCAGCTGATCGCGATCGGAACAAGAGTGGCTTCTTCCACTGGACAGGATTCGACTGGAACGGACGGTGACTAGGGTTTTCCATTATCCGTGGCGGGCTGCAGCCAGTTCAGCCGATTGGCAACTGCCGTCACCTTCGGGGAATGTTGTATCACCGGAGGTCGGCGCTTTTGTCGATTACGGATGTGG
>JAFUDL010000049.1 GCA_017459225.1 Kiritimatiellia bacterium | reverse complement strand
CTACCATGCCGACACCGGTAGGGCGGGCACCCCGTGCCCGCCGCAATACTACTACCATGCCGACACCGGTAGGGCGGGCACCCTGTGCCCGCCGCAATACCGCTGGAATCGGCTCACGCTCAGCATCCAGCATGCACCTGGCGTGTTCGCGGCGGAACAACACGAGCTGGTCTTGCCCATCGTGAGCAGGGCGCTGGCGGAACTGGAGGCTCGCGGCCTTGCGGGCATCTCCAACCTGCCGCTGGAGAAATTCATACTCAACGGCATGGGCGATTTCATTGTCGGCGGGCCAGAAGGGGACAACGGGCTCTCAGGCAAGAAGCTCGCCGTCGATTTCTACGGGCCGGAGATCCCTATTGGCGGCGGGGCGATCTGCGGCAAGGACCTGCACAAGGTGGACGTGGCGGGAGCGTTCAGGGCGCGGGAGCTGGCGCTCCGGCTTCTGAAGGAACGGGGCGGGAACGTCGTCACTGTCCGTCTCGGCTGGACGCCGGGTGACGCCGCGCCCGCGTTCCGCGAGGCGGAGAGTGTCGATTCGCTTGGCCTTGTGCATCCGATTCCGGCCTCTGCTCTACCGCCGGAAGATTGGTTTTCCATTGATGCCATTGTAGTGGATCTACGCCTAACGGCAATCGGGCGGCGCGAGAAAGTTCTCTCGGGATACTTCGTGGAGTCTGATTTCACTTAAGTCGCTTCTGATAAGAGAGAATGCTTGTGACATTTATACGATTGGTAATACATTACCATTGACACGGTATTGTAAAAAATGATATACTGTATGCCATCAAAGCCTCCCAAAGGTAGATGATAGGAAATCATGATGGAAAAGATTGACAGCAGTGAGAAAATTGAGATGACGCTCATGGAAGTTGAGCGGGCATATACATCGTCTCCCATTACTTCAGCAGTGCTTGGTGCGTATGTCCTTTATATTGCACACAACACACCCGATGTGACAGAGCTCAAGGATATCCTGTCAGCCAACAGCGTGTCGCCGCTTCTAAGTCGCGTGGCGACGGAGCGTATAGGCGAACACTGGGATAGGTACCGTCCGTTGTTGACGATGTTCTCGCAATCTGATCTTGCTGGCTATTTCGAGGATCGCGTCAATGGCGAGCGGCTTTGCGAGGGCGGACGGAAAGGCGGAATCACGAGTTCACTGCCTGTGGTGGAACTGGCCGCGGGCATACTCGGCATCAAGCCGGGCGAGTCTGTCTGCGATCTCGGCTGCTCGGTCGGCGACTTCATCCACCGAGTCTGCCTTGCCGCGCATGAAGACGGGAAAGGCGCCTGCATCGTCGGCTATGAAATAATCCCCGAGGCGGCGGCGATCGCGGAGATCCGCATGCGCATGGCGCACAATGACTTGAATGTGCGCATTGAACACATGGATGTGTTCGACCAAAAGACCTGGGGCGACGAGTTTGACAAGGTTTTCTGCGAGCCGCCGCTTGGCCTTCGCAGACTTCCAGAATCAGCGCAGGTCCAGAAGTTCATCGGCAGGAAGTACCCTGATTTTCCGGAAATGTCGCTTTCGATGGCCGGTGACTGGCTGTTTGCGGCTCGCGCGGCCGCTGCGATGAAGGATGGCGGCAGGGCAATCGTTATTCTGCCGCCATCGGCGATGTTCGGCGTTGCCTCTGAATCGTATCGCCGTTATTTTATCCAGCGAAATCTCATTGAGGCCGTGGTCGAACTGCCTGTACGTATCTTCGAGCATACCGGCATATCCACCTACCTTGTGGTCTTCAAGAGAGGATCGGAATCGGTCAAGATGGTTTCCGCCGGCGATCTTTACGAGAAGGGGCGTCGGAACAATGTCATCACACGGGAGCATGTTGACGTCATCATGCGGGCACTCGGACTCCTCAAAACCGAAGCCGGGGAAGATATTTCGCGGTACGTCGTCGAGGTCGGCAAGCAGGAGCTTCTTGAGAACGACTGCGACCTCAGCGTGAAGAAGCGGTTTGCCGATCCGGTGGCAGTCAGGAACGGCGTCAGCTTCGGCAGTTTCGTTGAATCCGCAAAGCGCGGCGCGACGATAACCTCAGCCGAGCTCGACGAGCTGGCCTTCGACGGTGAAACCGACTGCCTTTATGTCGCGCCGGGCAACATCAGCGACGGTGTCATGGACTCCAAACTCCTGTGCCTGAAGGAGATTCCGAAGAAGTACATGCCCTATTGCGCCCAGAACGGCGACATTGTCATCGCCCGCGTGAGCGCGAGCGGCGCCGGATTCAAGGTCGCGGTCGTGGAGCTGCCGGAGGGGAAGAGATTGCTGCCCAATGGAAATCTGCTCGTGATTTCGGTCGACAGGGAACGGACCGATCCCTATTTCATCAAGGCCTGTCTCGACAACGAATATGCGCAGAGCTACTTGCAGAAATTCTCCGCCGGCTCTTCGGTCGTGACCCTCAACTACAAGAATCTCGAGAATCTTCCGGTTCCCGATCTGCCCCTGGCGCGGCAAAGGAAAGTCTCCGAGGCGTCTCGTACCGCTGCGAAGAGGATCGCCGAGCTTCGCGAGAAGCTTTCCGCGGCAAAGACAGCCCTCGGCAATGTCCTTTCAGAGATCGCGCCGGAATGTATCGGAACATCGAAGTAATTCAAAGGAAGGAGGAACTTCAATGGCCATCAAGAAATCCGAAATGTACACCTCGCTCTACGAGAGCTGCGACAAGCTGCGCGGAGGCATGGACCCCAGCCTCTACAAGAACTACATCCTCACGCTTCTCTTCGTCAAGTACATCTCGGACAAGTACGCGGGAATGAAGTACGCGCCGATCAAGATTCCCGAGGGATGCGGTTTCGAGGATTTCCTCAAGCTCCGCAACACGAAGAACATCGGCGAGGAGATCGACAAGGCGCTCCAGAAGCTCTCGAACCACCCGGAGAACGGACAGCTCTCCGGCATGTTCCGCGATGTGCACTTCAACGACGAGTCGAAGCTCGGCAAGGGCGACGAGATGGTGAAGAAAATCACCAAGCTCCTCAACATCTTCACGCGCCCGGAGTTCAACTTCAAGAACAACAAGGCGAGCGGCGACGACATCCTCGGCGACGCCTACGAGTACCTGATGCGCTCGTTCGCCGTCGACAGCGGGAAGTCCAAAGGGCAGTTCTACACGCCTGCTGAAGCATCACGCGTCCTGGCGGGCGTCCTTGGCATCTCCGGCATCAAGCTGAGGGAGAACGGCGAGGAGTGGAGCGTGTACGACCCTGCCTGCGGCTCGGGCTCGCTTCTCATCCGGGCCGCGAACGAGGCCGGATGCACCGTCGGCATCTATGGTCAGGAATACGACCCCGTCACGGCGGGCCTCGCGAAGATGAACCTCGTTCTCCATAACATGGCGGACGGCGTGATCGAGGCGGGCAACACGTTCTCCGACCCACGCTTCCTCGACGAGGTGGACGGCAGAAACGAACTCAGGAAGTTCGACTTTGTCGTGGTCAATCCCCCGTTCTCGCTGAAAAACTGGACGGACGGCTACGTCGATTACGGGCGCACGGCAGGCTGGGGCGAGAAGCCGCCGGAGAAGAACGGCGACTACGCCTG
>JAFUDL010000459.1 GCA_017459225.1 Kiritimatiellia bacterium | reverse complement strand
GGCCCGGCTCGGCGTACAACTGCATGGGCTCCTCGAGCTGAATCGCGCTCACCGTGAAGGAGCCGGTGGTCGATTCCGGGATGCGCACGATGAACTGGGCGCACTGCGTGCCGGGATACCTGCATCCGTCGGGTACGATGCAGACCGCCGGTTCAAGCTTCAAGTGGCTTGCCGAGCAGCTGTGTGCCGAGGAGGCCGCCGAGGCGGCGCGCACTGGAGGCTCGAAGTATGCGCTCATCGACGAGAAGGCAGCCTCGTCGCCCGTCGGCGCCAATGGCGTGCTCTTTCTGCCGTACATGCTCGGCGAGCGCACGCCGTGGTGGAATCCGGACGCGCGCGGCGCGTTCATCGGGCTCAACCTCGCGACGAAGCGCGCCGACATGCTGCGCGCGGTGCTGGAGGGTGTGGCGATGAACCTTGGGTACATCGTGGACATCTTCCGCGCCGGCAATGTGTCGTTCGAGAGCGGTCTCAGGATCATCGGCGGAGGCGCGCAGAGCCGCGTGCTGCGGCAGATCCTTGCGGACGCGTGCAACTGCCCGGTGCATACGCTTCAGTCCACGGCTGAGGCGACGTCCATGGGCGCCGCCATAATCGGCGGCGTGGCGTGCGGAATGTTCCCTGACTTCGACGTTGTGGATGACCTTCTGAAGACTTCCGAGACGGTCAATCCAGACCCCTCGCGCGCGGAGTTCTATCGAGGCCGCACGCAGGTGCTTGTGAAGGCGTATAAATCCCTCGTGGGCGTGTACGCCGACCTCGCGGCCGGTGGTTGAATTTAGCTCCGGCGCTTCATGATCATCCTCCGTTGAGGAAAGGGAATGCAGACAATGAAGATGATTCAAATGTGCCTGGCCGTTGCGTGTGCCGTCACCTGCGCGGCGGATGAAGTTCTGACTGATGGCTGGAAGTTCGCCAAGGATCCAACGCACACGCTCGCGGCCGAGGGCGCGGGCTTCGACGATTCCGCATGGGAGAAGGTGCGCGTGCCGCACGACTGGGCGATATCGGGTCCGTTCAATCCGAATGAGCACGGTGGCTCGGGCAAGCTTCCGTGGCGCGGCGTGGGCTGGTACCGCCGCTCGCTGACGCTTGACGCGGCGGATGCTGGCAAGTGCGTGTTCCTCGACTTCGACGGCGTGATGGCTTCGCCGAAGGTCTATGTGAACGGACATCTCGCAGGCGGCTGGGACTACGGCTACGCGAGCTTCCGCGTGGACGCGACGCCGTTCGTGAAGTTCGGCGAGAAGAACATCATCGCCGTTCGCGCCTCCACGCTTGACCACCATTCGCGTTGGTATCCCGGCGCGGGCATCTACCGGAAGGTCGTGATGAAGATCCGCAACAAGGCGCACTTCGCCCACAACGGCATCTTCGTGACGACGCCGCATGTGTCCAAGGAAGTGGCCATCGTGAGAATATCATGGGAACTTGCAGGGAGTGTTCCTGACGATGCACTGGTCCGCGTGGCCGTCCGTGGCCCTGAAAAGGGGGCCGCCCCAAAAATATGGGGAAGTTTTAAGGCATGGGGCGGGGGCATGTATGGACGGGTGGAGAAGCCTGCGCTTTGGGACGTGGACACGCCGAGCCTATACGAAGTGGAACTGACGCTGTGGAACGAGAAAACCGAGCAGCCCCTCTCGCGCGAGCGCGTGCGCTTCGGCATCCGCACGATCGCATTCCCCGTAGCCACTGGCAGTCTCACGAACGACTGGGCGGCGAACGGCTTCCACCTGAACGGACGGCGTGTTCAGTTCAAGGGAGTGGATCTGCACTCCGACCTCGGGCTCCTGGGAATGGCGTTCGACAAGTCGGCAATGCGCCGCCAGCTGACGTTGATGAAGGAGATGGGCGCGAACGCGCTTCGCACGAGCCACAACTGTCCCGCGCCGGAGGTGCTGGACCTCTGCGACGAGATGGGCATTGTCGTGTGGGACGAGTGCTTCGACAAGTGGGACGGAACGGCGGGACGCCGGAAAGACGAGAACCTCGAGGAGTATGTGTCGAGGAATCTGCAGGCGTTCGTCAAGCGCGACAGGAACCATCCCTGCGTGGTGATCTGGTCGATGAGCAACGAAATCGGCGAAGGCGCGAATGGTCTCACCCGCGAGCGCTGCAGATTGTTCCGCGAGAAGATGCGCGAGTTTGACTCGACCCGCCCGATCGGCAACGGGAATATCTATTTCATGTCTCACCAGAATGTGCTGGACAAGGAAATCTATGCAGACCTCGACATCACAGGATGGAACTACGGCGCGTGCTATCGCCCCGTAAAGGCCAAGTATCCCGCTAAGCCGATTGTATATTCCGAATCGGCGTCCGCCTTCAGCACGTACGGATTCTACCTCAACCCGCCCCCCGATGGAAAGCGCAACTTCGCGAACGACCAGTTCCAGGTGGATTCCTACGACCACAACGCGGGGCCGGACATCGCGGACGTCGAGTTCAACTACATGGAGCAGGACCGCTACGTGTGCGGCGAGTTCGTTTGGACGGGCATCGACTACCTTGGCGAGCCTACGCCTTTCTCCAGGGAGTCACGCTCGTCCTACTTTGGGATCGTCGATCTCACCGGCGTGCCCAAGGACCGCTACTATCTCTACCGCAGCCACTGGAACACGAAGGACGAGACCATCCACATCCTTCCGCACTGGAACTGGCAGGGACGCGAGGGGAAGAGCGTGCCTGTGTACGTCTACACGAGCGGCGACCGTGCGGAGCTTTTTCTCAATGGACGCTCTCTCGGCATCCGCAGGAAAGGCGAGGATGTTTTCTCCAAGCACAGGAATCTGCTTGCAGGCGCCAAGGTTTCCGCCTCCTCGACCGAAGTGGACAAGGGAAATCTTGATAAGCACGCGACGGATGGTGACGGCACAACGCGCTGGTGCGCGAGCAGCAGTCATTTCCCCGAATGGCTCCAGTTTGACATGGGCGAGATTCGCACGTTCTCGACAGTGATGATAGACTTCGAAGGCGACTACAAGAAATACGCATACGAGCTGCAGGCGTCGCTAGACGGAAACGCATGGACGAATGTGTTTGCCAAGAAGAAGGGCGGCGAGGGAAGGCCCGTGTTCGAGAAGCCCGTAACGGCGCGGCATCTCCGCGTGCTCGTGACGGATGCGAATAATGGATGGGCGTCTATCCGGGAGATTTGCGCATACGAGGCACGTCTTGACGTGCCCCCGTATTCCTCCTACTACAACGTGTGCGGGAAGTATCGTCTGCGCTGGTTCGACGTTCCGTACGAACCAGGCGAGCTCAGGGCCGTGGCGTATCGCGGCGACAGGCGCATCGGAGAGACGGTTATGAAGACAGCGGGTGAACCAGTCGCGCTGAAGCTGACTGTTGAGCCG
>JAFUDL010000458.1 GCA_017459225.1 Kiritimatiellia bacterium | reverse complement strand
CATAGTCCATGGCAAACGACTCTTGCCTCTCATGCCATCCGCCCATGTATTTCAGGGGATTCTTGACTAATTCAACCTTAATTGATTCAAGTGCGCCAAACGCAGATTCTGCCAATTTAACGCGTGTCCTGGAATCTTTTGCAACACTGACAAGGCCAGCTGCTATTTCAAGCGGGACAAGATTGTTATCGCTCCACTGATAGATTCCAAAATGATTCAACTTTTCTAGCGCGAATTCCAGAGCCTTATCTTCTGGCATTCTATTAAAAATCGGCACAAGCTGTTCGCGCGTCTTGAAAAGCGGACGGCCATATTCGTCGGTGGCAGAAACGATCTTCCCAAACACATCCGCATTCTTGATGCGTCCGTAAAGAGCAGTCCGAGCCGTGTCGTTCGTGACGTACAAACCCGTGACAGGCGATATTTTCATCTGATTCAGCTGATTCTGTATCTGCATGATTCTGGCAAGCAAATCTACCAGCTCTTTCTTGGCGCTTTTTTCTGCACGGGAATCCCATTTTTTCTTTGCACGATCTACATCGCGTTTTCTTTTTTCGGCTTTAGCACTCAATTCTTTTATCATATTAGAAAGGTTGAATATTTCATTCTCACGTTTACGTTGAGCCATAGCAAGCTGCTGACCTGGCATCGGAATCACCATCTCGGCCAATACTGGTTCGTCATCAATCTTTTCGGCAATGGCTTTCAGATCATCTTCCGAAAACATTCCGCAACCATCGCGATAGATTTTTGCTAACGTATTCTGGTCTGTGATTTTCCTCCAGTATGGGAACAGAGCAGACGAATAGGGTAATCGTGCCAAACTGGCCGACGAGAGTTTCTCCATCGCGGATTTTCTTATTCCTGGATCGCCCGCCTTCGTGGATATAGTGAGAAACGTTTCTTGCTTCGACACCTTCGAGAACGCCATGCGCCGGATTTGAGTAGATTCTGCTGAACAAGCAAGTATTGCGAAATCTTTCTCGTCCGTCAGCTTCGAGAGAGCCTCTTGCCCTTCCTCGGGCCTTCTCGGGCTCGCATCCTTGGCAATTTCAAGAAGCAGGGGCTTGGTTTGGATACGCTTCACCGCATTCAAGACATCTTCCGACTTGCCAGACATCCGAGCCTGAGTCAAAAGTCGATGCTCACCGGCCAGTCTTACAGACGGGTCCTGCGAATTCAATTGATCCTCGATGCTGACGCACCCTGTTATTACCATGGCGATAGTCAACGCAGATGCCAATATCGATGATTTCATGTTGTTGTTTACCTTTCTTTGCTTTGTTTACGTTTTACGGATGGGAAATTGGGCGAATCATCGCTCTGTAGTTGTGTTTCCAAATTATCTTTGGTGCAATTAGAGGTCTGATTCCACAATAGGACTCCGGCGACGAAGAATGCAATGGACAGAATCTGCTGCGGACTGAGAGCCGTCATGCCAAACATCGTCCCGCGGACGTCTCCGCGGAAGAACTCGAGTGTGAAACGAATCGTTCCAACGCCAAGCAGATACACCGCGCCCCGGAAACGGAACGGCACGCAAAGCAACAGCCCGAAGAGCGCAAATAGACATCCCGATTCCACCAACTGCACCGGAAAGACCTTTGCCGGTCCGATCATCGAATAGGGGTAACTGCCCGGAGGATATGAAACGCCGAAATTGCATAGGAACCCGTAGCAACAGCCCCCCAGAAAACATCCTATCCGCCCAATCCCCTGCGCAAGAGCCAAGGGTGGCAGAAGGAATGACAAGGCAAAACGCACTCCCAATCCTGAAAAACGGGCGTGCAGCGACACGCCGGCAATGAATCCCAGAAGAGCGCCGGCAAACGTCAGCCCGAATCTTTTCTCCCCGCCTTGAAACCATGTGCGCCAGTCGCCGGTAAAAAGAGCATCTAAAAGTACGGCGCACAACAACCCGGACACGATGGCAGACGCAATCGCCGTGAGAACTGCATTCTGCCGTGCATCGTCAAGCCGATACCTCTTGAATCCCCAAAGAACCCACATGGCGACTGCCAGAATCGCCAAATCGAGACAATACCTGTTCCAAGGGGTATGAGTCCCGAAGTAATTGACATATCCGGCAGTCGCCATGTGTCGTTTCTCAAGGAGTTATTTAATCTTCTTACGGTTGGTAATGCTGAAGATTCCGGAGAAGAGGAATAGAGCACCTTCGATGCAGCCAAGTACCTGTAGATACAGGAAACTCCATCCTGCCAATCCAAGTGAACCAGCCACTATGAGCAGACCGGTTATAGCGGACAACTTGGACTTCCCAAACAACGAGAGGATGAACATGCCCAAACAAAGGAAGAAACTCCCCTCCATAAAACTATCGAAATCCTTATCGAAATCCTTCATGTCCTGCGAATTACCCTTCTTCGGGGATTCTGATTTGGCATCGCGCACATTCACGGCCCCTGCAGATTTATCGGCTTGCTTTGACGCATCGTCCAGCACATCTGCTGTCGCCCGCATGGTGTCCACACTGGCGTCAAGCGTTTTCTTTCCAGCGTCGGCCACCTTCGACAGGTCGCCTTTACTGGCTGCATCAATTGTGTCGGCTAGTCCGCGCAGTGCCTTTGCATCGTTCTTTGCCACCTTGTCGATGGACGACGCCACCTTGTCGATGGACGACGACACCTCTTTGACATCGGCGGTGGCCTTGTCAAGAGTTGATACGGCATCCTTACATAACATCTGGCACATCAGATTTGGTATTGCGAGCATAAGGGCGATCAGCCCCAACACCCAAGGTGCGTTGCTCTTGAACTTTACTGGGCGCGCCGGTGATGCGTTTTCAGTTGTTGGTTCACTCATTTTTCTTTTCCTTCTGCTTTTGCCCTTACTCTGGTTGCGGCAGAGGAAAGAGGGCGCGATTCCTTGCCGTGTTTCTGGTGAGGCTGTAGGATGCCCAGTAAGATCCACGGAAGAAAAAGCGCCCATAGGGAAGGCGCATTCTCCACTCCGTTAAGGCTCCTACTGGTCGAAACTTCCTAGCCTCTATTTAATACTTCACGGTACACGCCAAAATCTTACGCGGAGAGTTGGAGATTGTTGCCAATATGAAAATGTTGCCAATTCCAGTGTTGCCAATGGCCAATGTTCCTAAACTCCGTGGTTGGATTTTACTGCTGAGACCTCCGAAAAGATCAGATAGCTAATTGCAAAACCTCTGCCATTGACGCACGTTCATTGCTTTCGCTGCTTGGAGTCTCGGAGTCCTGGAGGCATTTAGAGTTTTTGAAGATTCTTCTAAATCTCCCAAACTCCTAAACTCCCAGCAGCGAAAGCAAGAAATGTCTTGCAACTGGTTCAATATGTTTCTACGTACTCCGTGTCGGCGGGCGTAATTCATCGCCGAGCCTTCTGATGATTGGAAACAACTATTTAAAACAACTTGCCTTTGGCGCACGGGCTAACTCGCCCGTGCCACTCGGTTAATCTAAAACGATGTAATCATATCAAATTACTTGTGAAAACGAAGTGCGGGCGAGTTAGCCCGCACACCTCTTCAAAGTTGTTTTTACCAGCCAATCTCAGGACGCATGGGAGAGAAACGCCCGACGACACAGCACTCTGAACTTTGAACTTCGAACTCTAAACTTTGAACTCCATTAAGGCCGAGGCGGCCTTGCCGCATCATGCACATCTGTTTTGCAATTACCACACAGGAGAATAAAGCAGAAAATGAAACGGCATTCTTTCTCTGCACCCCTGCACCTCTGCGTTGAGAAATACTTGTGCCCACAGAGTTTTAAGTTTAATTGGAAATTGGAATCGGCACCGGCAGCACTTCCTCATCGGCAGCATTCACCAGCCCGGCCCGGGCAGCACGAGCACGCCATTCGTCATGAATGGCCTGGACCGAACGGCGCCGCGGTCCGAAGCGGCATGGGTGCCGCTTCCCCGAAACGCCAGCACCAGCAATGCCGATGCCGCAAGAAGCGCGCACACGACGAGGAGATATCGCACAAGATGACGATGGCGAATCGCCCTGACGAAATGGGCTACGGAAGAATACCGCTGCGCGGGAATCGCGGCAGTGGCCCTGCGGACAATCCGCGCCCACGCCCCAGATGGTCTGCCGCCAAAGCACTCGTTGGCCAGCATGCCAAGCGCGTAGACGTCCACCAACGGCGTGATCTCGCCGCCGTTCAGCTGCTCTGGCGCGGCATAGCGCGGCGTTCCCACGGCAACGGCCCTGCCATCGACGACGGAAAGAGTACCGCCGGTTGACCCGGCGGGGACAGTCCCCGTATCCTTGAGAAGTCCCAGATCGGTCAGAACCGGCATGCGGTCACGCGGGACGCGTGACCCTACCAGCGTGTGCGATCCTACCACACGCCAAAGGATGTTGCCGGGCTTGATGTCGCGGTGGACGAGTCCGAGCGAGTGCAGATGGCCAACACCATCCGCCACGCCCAGCAGAAACTCTGCCACATCCCCGTCACGTGAAGGCAGATCGCACGACTCCAGCAGCTCCATCGCGTACCAGGGGCGTCCGTTCCATTCTCCCGAACCGAGAAACCGATGAAAGGCGGGATGCGAATTCTGGACTAAAAACCTGGTTTCGCGGAGAAAGCGGGCGCGCGCCGCAGCGTCGTGCGATGCGTTCTCGCCCGTTCGGGGAACATACACCTTGAGCGCCGCCGCAACGTCCAAGGCGTCGTTCACCACGCGATACACTTCGCCGCATCCTCCCTTCCCAAGAAACGCCGTGACGCGCCAGTCACCGAACATCTCGCCGTCGGAAACCGACGCGCCGGTCGGCATCCTTCCATGCGCGGCAAGGAAGTCTTCTATCTCATTCGCGCCGATGCTCATTCTCCGTCCACCTTTTCAAGAGCCGCCACCAGCGAACGCAGGCTGACCATCATGCGGGACCTGATCTGGTCAACCGCGTTGCGCTTCATGCCAAACGCCGCCGCCACCTCTTCCGGCTTCTCGCCGTTCACCGCCACACGCAAAAACACCTGCCGGGTCTGCTGCCGGATGGACTCGTTGCCCAGGAGCTGCTGAAGCGCGATCTCGAGAATCGCTTCGCGCCAGGACGACTCGTCGTCGGCCATCATGCCGGACGGCGGTCGCGGGGCGACCGCCCTACCGTCGCGGTCACGCGGGACGCGTGACCCTACCGCCTCGACAATCTCCGTCTGCCGCTTTTCCCTGTGGAGATGACGAAGCGCCTTGTTGCGGAGGATACCGGTAAGGTAGTTGTGAAAATGTCCCTTCTCGTCCGGCACGTAGTGGTAGGAGGGCAACGCCGCACACAGGGCGACGAGAGTTTCCTGGATTACGTCGTCCGCATCGATCATAGGAAAACGCTCACGCAGAAAAGCCTCCATCATCGGACGATACCGCGCCACGAACTCGCTCCAGCGGGCGTGATGCGAATCCTGCGCAATCTCACGAAGCAGCGTTGTCGATGTCGTGGGAATATGCATGGCGAGGAGTGCCTGGTGCGGAGTGCCTAATGGCGGAGGGCACCTTCGCCTGTGACGACGTACTTGTAGGTGGTGAGTTCCTCGAGGCCCATCGGACCGCGGGCGTGGAGCTTGTCGGTGGAGATGCCGATCTCGGCGCCCATGCCGAACTCGCCACCGTCGGTGAAGCGAGTGGACGCGTTGTGATAGACGGCCGCGGAATCGACAAGGCGCAGGAAACGCGCCGCACGTACCTCGTCGCGCGTGACTATGGCATCCGAATGGTGCGAACCGTACGCGTTGATGTGGTTGATCGCCTCGTCAACATCCATGACGATGCCCACGTTGAGATCAAGCGAAAGGAACTCCCGGCCCCAGTCGACGTCCTTCTCGTGCAGCGTAACGCCCTTCTCCTTCGCCCAGGCTTCGACCATGGGCATGAATGCGGAGGCGATGCGCGAGTTGACGAGCAGGCACTCGGCCGCATTGCATGTGCCGGGACGCTGCGTCTTGGCGTTGTCGAGGATTGCGAGGGCCATGTCGAGGTCAGCCCCTTCGTCCACATACACGTGGCACACGCCCTTGTAGTGCTTGAGAACAGGCACGAGCGCGGCCTCGCACATCGCGCGGATCAGGCGCTCGCCGCCGCGGGGGATGGCGACATCCACATACTCCGGCATGCGCACGAGCGCGCGCACGCCCTCGTGGTCGGTGGTGCGCACAAGCTGCACGGCGTCGAGAAGCGCGAGCGGACGCTCCGTGCCACACCAGCGGGCGAGCCCCTTCTGCACGGCATCGGCAAGCGCGACGTTCGAGCGAAGCGCCTCCTTGCCGCCGCGCAGGATGATGGCGTTGGACGTCTTGAAGCAGAGCGCGGCCGTATCCACGAAGACATTCGGGCGCGACTCGAACACCACTGCCACAACGCCCAGAGGCTCGCGCACCTTGCGGATGTGGATGCCGCTAGGACGGTCCCGCTCAAGAAGCGTTTCGCCCACAGGATCCGGCAGCGCCACAACGGTGCGCAGTCCATCGACCATCGCCTCAAAGCGCGCGGGCGTGAGCGTGAGCCGGTCCACAAGCGAAGGCGCAAGCCCGGCCGCCTTCGCCGCCGCCACGTCCTCCGCGTTCGCCGCCTCTATCGCAGGCCTCACCGCCTCAAGCGCCTCCGCCACCGCAAGCAGCGCGGCGTTCTTCGCCGCAGTGTCTAGCGCGCGCATCGCGTGCGCAGCCGCCCGGGCCTTCTTGCCGAGCGCCTTGATCTCTTCTTCGACTGTCATTTTCCTCTCCTCGATGATCTCTTCTTCGACGCCGGCTTTGGCGGCGCAGGCGGCTTAACCTGCGGCGCGCGCGGGTTGGACGAAAAATACGGCACTTCCATGTCGTATGTTCCAGCGCACGCGCAGTCCACCTCCATCGTCGCACGCACCGCTCCGGACGGCACCGTCTCGTGCTTGTCCTGCGCAGATCGCTTTGCAGTAGCGCTGCACCTTCCCAGCAACGCGCCGTCCTTTCCGAAGAACTTCACCTTCACGTCGAACTCGAACGGCAGCGCCTTTCCGGAAGATGGCTTAACTAGCTTCACCGACCAGTACACCTTCTGCTGTTTCTCGGAAAGCGGAATGCTCTTCACAAGCCGCACCGTGCCATGCGGGTTGGATGCCACACGGAAGAGTCCCTGCACACGCTCCGCACTCTGCCCCTCAGAACGCTCGAACGATGCCATCCATCCCTCGGCCAGCGAACGCGACGTCGTGAAGCCGATCTCATTCGCCGATTGATTCTGCGCCGGTCGTTCCTGCGCTGGTCTATTAGCGGCCACCTGCGCCGGTTCCTGATCTCGCGGCTTACGCGCCGAATGGACGCCCCACGCAATCACGAAAACCAACACAAGCAGAAGCGCAGCCGCCAAAGCCACAACCTGCATCTTCACGCGCGAAGCGCCCCTCGCCTCGCCTGCGCCAGTCGCTACAAGCGGCTTCGGCTGCTGGTCCACAGCCTCGGAAGCACCGTTCTGACGCGGCGTCACAACAAGTCGT
>JAFUDL010000457.1 GCA_017459225.1 Kiritimatiellia bacterium | reverse complement strand
TTGTTAAAATTGCCACTGCATAGCAAAAAAGGTTCGGCCAAAAGGAAATTTGGATTCTTGTCAATGTCAACAGACGACAGCATGAATGCCTTCATGCGCAACATGGCAATTAGAAGATTCGTCTTGCCGCTTGCATTTGCCCCATAAATAACAGCGGAACGCACAATCCTAACATCCGACTCTACAGCGGTATTCTCATCAATCCATTCCTTACATGTCTTGACGGAATTAAGATATAGCGACTGCCGATCTTTGAATGATCTGAAGTTTTCAACTGAGAACCTAATTAGCATCGATACAACCTTTCATATTCTTTTTGGGTGTATTATACTATATCCATTATCCGATTCCAAGTATTATTTGAGATTTTTTCACAAAATATGCGCAATCAGGATTGCATTCCGCCTTGGCCAAGTCTCCGATGGATATGATAGCGCCCCACAAACATCGTCCCGATACCGCCCGCAATCGTCTTATCGTCGTTGATGGTGTTCGCAATCATGGCACTCCTTTTTACTATAGCCTTACTTTATCCCCTTGCCTGTAAAGCGATATTTCTGGAGGCGGCTTGCAGGTTTGTCCTTCAAGGTCAACTCTATAATGCCGTCCGCAAGCAACGCCCGGACAACCCTGTTCAAGTATCCCGAGACCCGATCAAGTCATATCGCTGCCGCAATTTCGGCCTTGGACAATTCGCCTGTTCGAAGTGCCGCAACGATTCGATCTTGGATATCACCCGACTCTGCCCCGTCTCTACCTTGACTCTGCCCTGACTCTGCCCCAACTCTGCCCTTGCTAGTTTTCCTTGCTACCTCGTCCTTGGCTACGCTTGATTTCTGTTCCCCATTTAGATTTGGCAACGTCACGACAAAGCAGCCGACAGCGGAATAGAACTTCGGCGCAAGACCAAGAGGGTTGTGTGAGACATCTGCCGCGTATGCTCCGACGATCTTCTTGAACCCGCTCTCCTCGCGCTCCATGTAGTCGAGGCGGTCGAATACATCGGCAAGAATGCCGTTTCGCCTGTCTGACGGAACGTTCATCACGTCGAGGTCCTGCACGAGCGATCCGTCAGGCATTCCGCCGGGCGACATGATCTCCATTCTATCGTCGAATTTGTCCACATGGACTTCGCTCCCAGAGATCGTGTAGTCGCGGTGGATGAAGGCGTTCACAAGCGACTCCGTAACGGCACGTTCAGGATAGTCCGGGTAGTTGTCACGCTCCGTAGGACGCTTCACCCAGCCCTTGTTCGTCTGCACTTTTATGAAGTTCTCCGCCATGTCAAGAAGTTCAAGGATGTTGCCTTGCTCCTTGCGGCTCGCCGTCGAATCAGCCGCCTTGTCTTTTCCCGACCAACGCGTGCAGAACAGGCGCGACTGGGGAATCGGACAATCATCAGCCAGCAACGCCCCGGCGTTTGTGAGTATACCGCATTTCGTAATAAGACCATACGACACCAAATCCGCGTTCTTGACCTCCTTGTGGACTCGTTGCTCAAACCTGTACTTCAGCCTCTTAAACGTGAACTTCCGCGAAGACAGGCGATTGACGGTCTCGGCACCATCCCATGAGAGATGCATCTTGTGGAAAAGGAATTGCGTCAGCGCGAAGCCCGTCAACTGTTGCTTCGTGGATCCCGTGCGGTAGTGATATTCGCCGCGATAGGCGACAGGAAAATCGCTCTCACGCACGACAATCTGAATGACATCCTTCTTCTGTCTCTTCACCAGAGAGACATCTGCAACTATTCCCATTGTATCGCGTATCTTGTTCGGGATGTCTTCAAGCAGTTTCTTTGCGTTTGCCACACCGACGGGCTTGCCCGCATCATCAATGCCGATCAGCAGCTTCCCGCCTTTCGCGTTCGCGAAACCGCAAATCCATTTAAGGTACTCGTCGTGCCACGACAGCTTGAATTCTGTGTTTTGCGATTCTTTCATGACTTCGCTCTCCGATGCATACTCATATTATACCATTTCTCGATGCACAAATCCTTTGCGCTCAGCGATTCGTCCCAGTGCGGGTTCGGCATCGCCCGGCAGTCGAAGACAAAACCGGCACCGGCACCGTCTGCAATCGTCTTGCCATCGTTGATAGTGTTCTCAATCAAGACTTCTTGCCTCCTTTACGTTGTTTGGCCTTGCCGTTCTTCTTGGTGTAGTGACCAATCATGCGTTCAACTCAATTCGTGACGCAATGCGTCACGAAAACCCACACGCCAGTTCGCCTCCACCATCGCCCAGTTCGCGACACGCGAAACAACGCCATGCGCTTCCTGTATGACATTCCTGACCGCCCGATAAAGCCTGTCCGAAGCGACTGTAGCATTTCGATTGTCCAAATTTTCTCTCATGGAGCCTCCTCTTGTGTCATTCTCCTGCATTCCAGTTACCCACCTTCCGGCTCGACACTCACTTCCACATTATTCGGCATTGCTCGACGAGCGCGCGGGCCGAGTCGAGCGGACGCGGGATGTCAAGCCCCTGGACCGCAAGCTGTAACACTAGTTCGTATTCCTGAGGAAGATCCAATTCACCCTCGATGACGACCAGCTCCTCGATCGTCACGGGCACAATCTCCCGTTCCAAGGGAACCGCTCCAAGCGCATAACGCGCCGTCGCGGCCGCCAACGCCGCCGCCTTGCGGAGCGACACCTGTCCCTCTTCGGGGAACCCGCCGTTCACGAGCAGCGTGCCCATGTCTAGCAGACGTTGCGTCTCGGCATCCGCCTTCTCAGCCGCCTTCCTGCGCTTCGCCGCCTCCATCGCGGCGGCGTCCGGCGCATCCCTCACAACGACATCCTTCACGTCTTCGCCGCAGAACGAGATCACGCCCATGTCGCGAAGCCGCTGGAGCAGCTTCCATGTCTCGGGATCGATCACCTCCACGGCGTAATCCGGGAGCGCTACTCCGTGCGTTTCGGCGATCCGTTGCGCAATCTCGCTCCGCCCGACGCCGCGCCCCACCGCAACCGCCCCGCCCACGCTCCGCCCGGAGACGTCGCGTCTGAACTTGACGACCAGGCGCTCCACGCCCGGACACTCCGCCTCGACGCTCGCGCGCAGGCGATCCTCCGGCGGAATGGTCGGTTCGCCCTTCGACTTCGGCGTCGCCGCCGCGTTCACCTTCACGGCCTCGCCCATGACGGACGCGAGCCGCTGCATGAACGCGCTTTCCTTCTTCTTTCCCTTCGCCTTTTCGGTGTTCTGCAGCTCGAAGTCAGCGGCGTTGCCCATCGCGTCCAACACGAAATCCGCAAGTCCCTGCTTGAAACCGAGCGTCTGGAGCATCCGTTCCTCGATCGTCCCTGCGGCGACCATGTTCACCACCAGGACGTCCCGCTTCTGGTTCTTGCGCCACGCGCGCGCGATGCGCTGCTCCAGTCGCGCGGGGTTCCACGGCATGTCGAGGTTCGCCACCACGCTTGCAACCTGGAGGTTCAGGCCCACGCCACCGGACTCCGACGCGAGGAAAACACGACAGTCCGCATCCTCTTTGAAACGTCGAATCTCCTCCCGACGCCGCTTCTGGTTGACCTGCCCCGTATGGAGCGCGTAGCCGATACCCTTCTTCTCAAGGCGCTCAATCACGAGATCGAGCATCCGCGTCCATTCCGAGAACACGATCACCTTGCGCGACGGATCGTCCGCAAAAATATCGTCCAGCACGTTCTCGAACTCGTCCAGCTTCGGCGAATCCTTGATCTTCGAATCCAGGATGTAGCATGTGTCGCAGAGCATCCGCATCATGCTGAGTTCCATCTGCAGGCGCTCCTGCTCCTTCGGCGTGAGCGGACGCTTTTTGCTCAGCTGTACGAGCGCGGCCACTTCGCGGAAATGTTCATTGTAACGACGCTCCTGTTCCGGTGTCATGCCGGTCTTGTAGGTCTTCGTCATCCGCCCCGGAAGTTCGTCCTCCACCGCCGCCTTGCGCCGACGCAGGAGAATCTGCGAAGTCGCCTCATGGAGCTTCTCCAGATTGCACATGCCCTCGTTGTGTCCTTCGTTGTCGAAGGAGTAGAACCGGCGGTTGAATCTGAAGAGACTGCCGAAAAGCGCGGGATCGACAAACTCGACAAGCGAATAAAGCTCGTCGATGCGGTTCTCGAGCGGCGTGCCGGTCAGCACGAACGCATACGGAGAGGAGAGTCCCTTGAGGTTGCGGGCCGTCTTCGTCTTCCAATTCTTGATGCGCTGCGCCTCGTCGAGGATCACAAGGTCGGGCTTGAGGATGTCGTTGACTTCCTTCCAGTCGCGGATGACCTGCTCGTAGTTGGCGACAAGGAAGAACGCCGTCGTCGCCGCATATCGCGCGAGACGCACATGGCGTATCCCGTACAGGAGCTCCGTCTCGGCGTCGGAGAAGAAGTGTATCTGGTCCTCCCATTCGCCCTTGAGCGAAGCCGGCACGACCACGAGCACGCGCGTGATTCCAACCGTCTCGCGCAAGAGCAGCGCGGCGGCAATCGCCTGGACGGTCTTGCCAAGGCCCATTTCGTCCGCAAGCAGCGCACGTCCCTTCCCGGCGAGATGGAACGCACCTTCGCGCTGGTACGGATAAAGCGTCCGCTTCAGGAAAGGCCATTGTCCGTCGTCGCCCTGCATCTCGCGGAACTCCTCGACGGCACGCGCGAGCGCGTCGCGTCTGACGAGTTCCACGAGCCGTCTGCGCACTTCCTCCGAAACGCGAACGGAGCCGGGCTTCAACTCGTTCAGCCGGTCGCACATGCGAACGAATGCGTCGATCCCGGCGGCCGTGCGGTTCTTGACGAGACCAGCGGCGTCGCAGTAACCGGCGAGCGCACGCCTCGCCTCGATGGACATCCCCTCTGCGGGAACGAACTTCGGCTCGTACGGATCACGACACATGAACACCTCGGCGCGAGGCGAACGGCGAAGTTTTCCGCATTTCCGCGCCGCGCTCTTCATGGCGCGCTCGATGTGCTTGCACGTTCCAAGCCCGCTCTTCGCGAAGTCAGGACAGTCGCACGTGTTGATCGGTTCATCCAGCGAGCGTATCTCCACGCGGTATTTCGCCGTACGCCTGTCCGCCGCCGGATGCGAAACCTCATAGATTCCAAAGCCGTCCGGGGCATCGACTGCCCTCACCTTCATCGACTCGACAGAGGCCCGCTCCCGACGTTTCGCACGCTCTTCCTCGTCCGTCGTCTTCCAGCTCTGGAACTTCATCTTCGCGTTTGATTTCATTATTTGCTCTCTCCTTCAGTTGCTCTTCAAAGATTGATTCGCTGTTCAGCATCGTTCAAGCATGATGTCTTCAAACTCCAGCGTGGCCTGGTCGATTGAGACATTTGCCCTCCCTCCTGTCGGTGCGCCGTTGACATTAAGGAGTTTCCGTGCCTTCTCGCCGCCTCCCAGCCAGACATGCTCAATGATCCGCATCAAGTTGGCGAAATCTCCGAAATCGGAATATGCGCCACCTGAAAGCGCGGTTGTTCCATTCGACGGATAGATTCCACACGCGAGCATCCACTCTTTCAGTCGCTTCGCGCGCTCCTCGGCGATGGACGCGACGTCCGGACGTTCCCCGACTCTGCGCGGCGTGATCCAGGAGACAATCTTACGCGTCTTCACCTGCGACGACCTCTTGGGAAGCGGTGCGACAGACTTCTCTCCGTTCGGCCTCACCTGCGCGTCGCCACACATCGCCGCAGGCTCAAGAAGCCGCTGCAGCCAACGATGAGGCACGTCCCCTTCGTCAAGTCGCGCAAGTTCCGCAAGGCGCGCGCCGACATCCTCGATGCGATGGTTGCGGCGTTCCAGTTCGCGCAACTTCGCGTTGAGCTTCCCCCAGACCTTCCTCGCCGAATCGCCGATGCGCGACATGAGCGAAACGAGCGTGCCGCCTGCACCGTAGAAGAGCGATGCGTCGGCGAGAATACGCTGTGCGTCGGGGATCTTCACGGACGCGATATGCCGAAACCGCGAGGTCTCCGCCGCCAACGTATCAGCACACGCCTTCCACCGTTTCGCATGGCAGTCGCGCCGCATCTCCTCGACATCGCGCAGGATGTCCTCGCGAAGCGTCCCGAAGCGTCTCCCGAACCGTTCAAGGAATACCGCAAGTTCATCGACAATCGGCTTTGCCTCTTCCGCGGAGAATTCGGCGATACCGAAACTCAGGAGCCGCAGATTGAGCTCCTGAAGCGTTTTCGCCGTCGCATCGACGTAACGCGACACTTGATCGACACGAAAGAGAACATCGCCAGCCGTCTCGTAGCCGACGTATGCAGCATCGACCCGGTGCAGCTTCCGACGCAGCTCGGCGAGGATAGACCGCTGCATGTCGAGAAGATTCCCCGTCTCGTCCCCGCCGCCGGGCAAGAGGTCGTGTGCATGGCGGTCCTCCAGCCATTCCACGAACGCCGCCGCGTCGTCGCACATCCGATAACGAAACTTCGCGCGCCGATTGTCGCGGTAGCCGCGCAATCGCTCCTTCTCGATGCGCTCCGTGACGAGGTTCCATTCCTTCAGCTGGTGGATGTCGGCCTTGAATGTCGCAGATGCGGACGCCTCGGCATCTTCGCCGCAAACTTTCCGCTCCACGTCCTCATGCAGGGGCTCCGGCTCGTGTTCCGCGCGGAATCCAGCAAGCGCACGCAGAATCGCGACATACTCGACGACGCGTTCGCTCGCAAGCATGTTGCCGAGCGTAAGCGCACGAGCCGAAAGCCATTCCTTCGTCTGACCCACAAGCGGGGATCTTATCAGCGATACAGCCCCAACAGACTCGTCATCATGGTAGGGCGGGCGCGCCGCGCACGCCGAACCGGCCGCACGTCCCGCGTGACCGTCAACCTCGGCGAACAAATCTGCCGCCGAACTCTCATGCCGCCGCCTCACCGCGCTGATCCCCTCATGCTCAGGCCCTCAATCGAGTCAAATGATTCTTGTTCAATCCATCGTCCCCACGCAAGCATTTCCCTTACTTCTGCGGCAATGTGGCCATTTGGATCCTTCGCAAGAAAAGCCTCAGCTCTCTTGCGCTGCTCGTCCGAAAGCGGAATGCCAACCGGCGTTTTCGAGCGCTGCGCCCAATAAAGCGCCTTTACCGGCCTCGAATATGAAACTCGGATGCAGTCGGACACCTTTTGGGCGATGCGGAATCCGTCGAGGTCGGCGTCACCATCATGTGTACACCTGAGGGTAAACCCGGAGAGGCGCTTCAGCATGCACGAAACGGCCATATTGGGATATCCCTCAGTATAGACGCACGGGACTCCGGCTTTCACCAGATCAAGAAACGGAGACGCATTTTCACTTGTCGTCAGTTCCTTGACGGTGCCACACCAGGCGATTTGCGAAATTGCGAGAACTGTCTCAAGCGGCAGCTGGCACGCCATGCGCTTTTCGTAGAGTTTCTTCGGAAAGTCAAACTCCTCGTTGCCAATCCAAAATAACAACGGGGCGCAGAACGTCACGCAGCTTGTATAAGGATTGTCAGCGATTCCAAATTCTTCCAGAAACTTGCGTTCATCTTCAGACGAGCAGTTCAGGATAGCTTCGTATAGGGCGACTAGTTGGTGGCGCCACGGACCGCTCCGTAACTTCTTGCTATCCGAAAACCAGTCAGATCCGAGCTGGGAGAGGGTCGTTATTGGGCGTGGAACAGTCAAAAAGCGGTCAAGAGCGCATTTCGCGAATGTCAACCACTCTCGCCTTCTTTCCGGCTTCGCGACGAACCGCCGAATCTCTTCGCTCGCCGCCATTCTGTCGACATACCAATCGCCGTCTGGAATGATCAGTTTCAGCCGCGCGAAGACATCCTCGTCGTCGGCGCCCTCGTCCCTTCCTCTGGCGAGGCCAAAGCATTCCATCGCCTCGCGCCACATTTCAGGACCACGCAGGAACTCGTGCAGTTGGATGTAAAAGGAACCGTCCGGCTGACGTTGCCCGATGGTACCAAGTAAGTGCTCCAGCTCGCGCTGTGCCGCGTAATCGAGCCCCCTTGCGGTGAATGACGCCGACAACCGCACGCCGCGCGCGACCTTGCCCGCAAGTTTCTTCAGCACCCCCTCCACCGCCGGCGCCTTTTCAATCGCAGCGGCGATTTTGTCTTTGGTCAGCGGACTCTCACTCATTTCGCTACCTCCATCTCCCTTATCTGCCACAACACTTCTTGTACTTCTTTCCGCTTCCACATGGGCACGGATCGTTACGCCCTACTTTGGTGCTTGTGTGTTTGAAAGCTTGTACGGCGTCTGTTACGTATGGAGGATCTTCAACATGTTCATCTTCGGTGAACATCGCCGTCAATCGCGCCGAGACCTCTTCCTCACTAGGTCCAGCAAGAAACTTTTCGCGAAGGGCCTTCTTGCCCCAGCCGTACCAGAAGCGTTTGTCGCCCGACATTTCTCCTTCCCTGCACTCAGCGTCAGTGTAATCCTTGTCACCCCATTTTCTGAGCGCCTTGACAAGGCTTTCCAATGCCCAAGTGCCTCCGACGTCATCTACGCCCCAAGTTCCGCTAGTGTTCTCGCAGGCAGGGACGGCATCGGCAGCCGGGTCGGACATGCGGTAAATGACATGTTCCCACGTGTCTCCGAAATCATACACGTAGTAAAGCCGTTTTCCCCTTACGGGCAATACCTCTGCGACCGTGTGCTCGCATGGTGCTTGATGCCAGCGATCATGATACCATGGCATTTTTCTAGGCTTGGGTTCATCTTCGTACACCTCACAATTCCAGTCAACCTCCTTGCCCTGATAGAACTCCCACGGGTGACTGCCATCCCACCCAATGGCCACCTGAACAACGTCAGAAAATTCTTCAAGCGTCAGGTTCTCCGGAATCACAATTGTACGCCGGATGTCGGTATCGCGTAATTCAATCTTTACGCGAATCATTTTCGTTCCGGGCTGAATAGCGTCCAGGTGAACTTCTCTCATCATTGTCTCTCCTTTTCAGCCTGCAAAATCTGTTTCCTTATTTTGTTTCGCCGCGTCGCGCAGCATCCTGGCTTGGCGGCGACGCTCCTTTGCCCGTTCGAGCTTTCGCTGATCACGACGCTGTTCAGCCTCTGATTTTAAGAAACATAGCATCTGGTCCTGGTAATCTTCCATTTCCATGCTCATTTCCTTCGCAATCCTGTCGCACACATCTACCTGACGCGCTCGTTTCACAGGGAACGTGGTGTAGATCCAGTTTTTGCCTTCACCAGCTATCTCGATTTGTATCGACGACTTGTCGGTCGTCAGATATGACGCCGCTTCTCGTGCCGCATTGATGTGGCGTTCCGCCACGGGCACGGACAACTCAATTTTCGATCTTACAAGCATATCATCCATAATATTCCTTTCATTAACGCCGCCAGCTAAATCTTTTTACTTGGAAAAGATGAAGTCAGCAATTCGACAAACCGCCTTTTTTGTCGCCTTATCAATTTCATTCTTTGTCCATTTGTCACTTTGATAGTTGACGAGCGAGCAGGCAAGGCCATAGGAACTGTCCTTGTAACCCTTTTTGGCTCTTACAGAGGTCTGTTTCTTCGTTCTGAACCAATCGTCCTGAATAGACTTATTAATATCTTCTTCAAGGAGAATCTTGTTGCCAAGTCTATTGGCTATAATAGTGAAATCATCAGGTGACTCAATTCCGGCGTCTTTCATGATTGAAGGACGATTATGTCCACTTGATGGCATGATGTGCTCGATATTGACAGAATCAGGAAAATCAAACGGCAACCCGTGGGACTTGGCGTAGAGGTATTCGTTCAAGAATACGAGAATGTTTTTGTCGTATTCAAGTAAGGATTCCTCAATGTCCTCTCTTTTCCATGTCTCATCAATATGCTTTCTGAAGTCCCTCTCAATTTCATCGGCCGAAATCATTGGATCGACCAGTTTGACATTTTCCCCGAAAAGGAAGGTTTTAAACTTGGAACTAGAATACCCAGTGTCAACCACCTCAAGGATAGCGAAGAGTTTGATGAGAGCTTCAGCAATTTCATGCGTCAAGGCCTCATTTATATCCCCGAGACCAAACCGGTTCAAAAATGAGATTAGGTACAATTTGGCGTTTTCATTAAACTTTAGCAACAGTTTAACAACGGGCCAATCAGAAACAACACCCCATGCCATAGCAAGTTTCTCGATCTGCTCGCAAAAGTCCATCGGTTTTGTCAGCAGTTCGCGCTTGTCAACCGTGAAATATCGCCGCATACCAGGCGTTGTCACGTCAGGCTGTGCTCCGGGTCTCATATATTCGCGCCGCGCCGCCCGTTGAATGTACATATATTGCTGGAGAAGGGAATCAAGGCTCGCAATCTTCCGCGAAGCGAGGTCTTCCGCCAACATAGTGATGTTTTTCCATTTGTCGTTAAAATCGGCTTCGTGGGCATCAGTCTTGGCCTTTGAATACAGTTGGGCGGATATGATGTCGGAATCGGACAGCGGCATACCTGTAGAGTTCAAAGAATTGAACATGGCTATCGCCTGTTCGGTGTCCCAGCACCGGATCTCGATTATTTGGCACGCTTCAAGAAACACTTTAGCGAATTCATTGATTGCAGTGGAATCTAACTCAAGCTTGTCGTAGAAATACTTGAAATTGCGGAAGAAATTTGTGTACTTGTTTTCCTTCTGCTTTCGGGGAATCTTGTAGCATCGCGCCTCGGCTTCCACATAGTTCTCAGCATCCAAAATAATCTGAAAGTCTCTCTTAAACTCCTTTGGTTCGTTGTTAGAGTTACTTTCGAGGATCACAATACCGCGGGCATTATTCCAGTCCTCGATAATGTTAAGTTGCGAGTCATCGGTAGTCCTGTAGAGAATGTCCAAGATTTTTGAAGATCTTTTTTCCATGGCAACTTTCAAGCGCCGAGTTTCTTCACTATTCTCCATATTCTCCAGCTTCTCCTTCATTCGAAAAAGTAGTGCCTTGAGCAGAAGAATGAAAGTTGTGGTCCGCTGTTGACCATCAATCAGACAGATTCGGTCTGGTTCAGACACCGAACAGGCCACGATTACAGTACCGAAAAAGTACGGCTCATTTTGCCCCGAATCCTTGTATGTTTCGATGTCCTGCCAGAGTTTGTCACACTCCTGTTTTGTCCAGGAATACCTACGCTGATATTCGGGGATTACAAATTTCTCAGTCAGTCGCTCCTTTGATCCAAGATACTCGCTGATGAGTTTCAGTACTGGCTTGATGTCATTTAGCATGATTGTTCTCCTTAGAAAGTTAAACGTGTCAAATCCTTTGCATGATCGACGGTATGAACATTGCGTCCATTTTTGTGACAGCGCAGTAATGACGGCCAAGGTTGTTCAAAGACGCGCCAAAATGGTAGAGTTCCTTGTCGTCAAGAATCATAAAGCGGTCATGAAACACGGCAACGGCCTTGACTGTAAGCATAGGATTCTGCTTGTTGAACTTGGCAACAGCAACTGGGGTTAGGTGATTATCTATCATTTTCTGGGCTGTCGCAACCAGGACTTCCACGCCGCCTTTCTTCTGTACAAGGATGTCGAGCGTCACTTCGTCGCAATAGCCGTCGACAAGGACAATCCTTTTCGTCGCTTTGCGCACAAGTTTCTTCGCGAAGGAATGCGCATCGTAATGCTTGCCGTCGAAGAACACCTTCTGCGGCGGGAAATCTCCGCCATCCATTGCTTTGAAGATCGTATTGAAACGCTCTTCATTGCGTTGCTGGTCAGCAATCTGACGTCGTTCTGCCACCTCAATGCGAGCCATCATCGGAGCAATTGAAGCCAACGCCTTGCGCATGGCTACGAATACCCTCATAATTGCAACATTAACTTCTGCCGCCCTGTCGCTTTTCAGGACACTAGATAACATAGCGACACCTTGTTCCGTAAAAGCAAGAACCCCATACCTGTCACCGCCACGCTTTGAGGTGACATTTTGGCACCTCAAATCATTTGCCTCATCTGGAGATATATGCAATACAAAATCTGCAGGGAAGCGCTTTGCGTTTCGTTTCACTTGCCTATGCAGATACTTTACCTCTACATCATAAAGCGATGCCAAATCACTTGACAATATAACCTGAACTCCACGAATAGAGTATATTCGGGATTTTATGAAATCGTCTTCATCCGCCATAACAGCAGATGGCGATGACATCGTTATTTGCATCTCTTCTTTTCTCATTTTACGCCCACTCTGGCATTGAGTCTTTCACATTCCCAATTGTTTATACAACATGTTATCACATTGTATGAACGTAATCAATGACCAGTCATCACGCTTTATGAACGAAATTTGGCTGTTGCAATCACATTTTATGAACGAGACAGCCTCGCTCGGTGCCATAACTGCTACTTTTGCCATCAATTCACTCATTTCGTCTCCTCCCTGATCGTCATGCCGACTTCCGGCGCGTCGCCTCCAAGCAAATCACCCTGCGTGGCGACGTTACGCCAGACGACAGGCGTCAGGTGCACGTCAAGGTTTTCATCCTTCACCACGATTAGCGAGACGGAATGTCTGATCTCGCGCTTCACACCGTCCTGGTCCGGAGACGACACGAAAAGCTGGAGTCCGAGCGCATCGGCAAAAGCCAACAGCTGGTCGCGCCGCGCCGCATCGATCCCGTAGAAGGCTTCGTCAAACAGCAGGAGCGCCGTCTTGGGAGGTTCCACTCCATCGCCGCCATGGAAGAGGAATTCCGCGACGGTGAGAATCAGGAGATAGTTCGGCACCGCCTGTTCGCCGCCCGACGCCATGCTCTTCACCTTGCGGTCGATGACACGACCTTCCTCGTTCTCCGTCACGACCTTCAGCTCGAAGCGAAACCACTTGCGGTAGTCGAAGATGTCGGGGACCGTGTCGATGTCCGCGTTCAGGATTTCGTCCCTGTGCAGTTCAAGGT
>JAFUDL010000456.1 GCA_017459225.1 Kiritimatiellia bacterium | reverse complement strand
TCTTCGCCGAAAAGTCCACAACTTATTGTGAAAACTTATCTACAGGGGGTATGAAGAAATGGCGCGCACGAGGTGCGCGCCATATCATTTCTGTGGCATTTCGCCGCCTAGTCGCTACTTTATGCGCAGTAGGAAGAAGTTCTTCTTTCCGCTCCTCAGCACCGCGAGGCGGCCTTCCACAAGGTCTTCCTCGGCGAACGCGCGTTCTGGCCCCGCCTTGCCGCCGTTGAGCGAAAGGCCGCCCTGCTGCGCCATGCGCCTCGCCTCGCCGTTCGAGGCGAACATTCCGGCAGCCGCGGCCACCGAGAAGACGCTACGGCCCACCACGGCGTCCTTGGCGAGCTCGGCGCTCTTGACGTCCTTGAAGATCGTCTCAAGTTCGCTTGCGCTCTTGCCTGTCACGTCGCCGCCGAAGAGAGTCTGCGTGGCGCCAAGCGCCGTCTTGAGGCCCTCTTCGCCGTGCACGAGACGCGTGAGCTCTTCGGCAAGCGCCTTCTGCGGGATGCGTCCCTCCGGATTCGCCTTCATCTGGCGCTCCAGCTCGGCGATCTCGTCGAGCGGACGCATCGAGAACACCTTCAGGTAGCGGATGACGTCCTCGTCGGCGCTGCGCAGGAAGAACTGGTACCAGTCGTACACGGAGGTCTTCTCCGCGCTCATGAACATGGCGTTGCCCTCGCTCTTGCCGAACTTCTTCCCCGAGCCGTCGAGGAGCAGCGGGAAGGTGAGGCCGTACACGGTGTGCCCGCGCATCTTGTGGACGAGATCCGTGCCAGCGGTGATGTTGCCCCACTGGTCTGCGCCGCCCACCTCCATCGTGCATCCGTACGCGTCGTGCAGGTGCAGGAAGTCGTTGCCCTGGAGGATCTGGTAGCTGAACTCGGTGAACGTGAGCGCGCCCTCGCTTGCCTCGAGGCGCTTCTTCACGCTCTCCTTGGCGAGCATCTGCGGCACGCGGAAGTTGATCGCAACGTCGCGCAGGAAGGCGATCGCGCTCAGGCCGGAGTACCAGTCGTAGTTGTCCACCATTATGGCCGCGTTCGGTCCGTCGAAGTCGAGAACGCGCGAGAGGTTCTCGCGTATGCCCTTCTTGTTCTCGGCGACCTGCTCGACGGTGAGCATGTTGCGCTCGGCGCTCTTGCCGCTGGGGTCGCCGATGAGACCTGTCGCGCCGCCAACAAGGGCGATTACGCGGTGGCCGCGCAGCTGCAGGCGCCTCAGCATGATGATGGAGACGAGATTGCCCGCCTGGAGCGAGCTCGCGGAGGGGTCGAAACCGCAGTAGATGGTCTGCGGCGTCTCGAGCATCTTCTCGATTCCAGGATCGGAGACCGCCGCCACGAGGCCGCGCGCCTCGAGTTCCTTGAAGAGCGTCATGCCAGCACCGTCCTCACCGCGTCAAGAATGTCGTCGGGCCTCTGCTGCCCGTCAAGGCGCGTCATGAGCATTCCGTCCTTGTAGATCAGTAGTACGGGAATGGACTGTATGTCGAGCTGCGCCGCGAGCTCGGGTGCCGTGCCCACGTCAACCTTGAAGATCTTCACGTCGTCGCCCAACTCGGGCGCCACCTTGCTCTCGAGGATCGCGCCCATCATCTTGCACGGACCGCACCACGTGGCCCAGAAATCGACGATCGTCACGCCGGTCTCCACGGCGGCCTCGAATCCGGCCGCATCCAGTTCTTTGACTTCTGCCATTGTCTATCCTTGGTTCTTTTTGAAAGAGGGCATTATTCTAGCATAAACCGCCGCGCCAGCGCAAGAGAGGGAGTGATGTTTTTGGGAAAATGGCACAAGACAGTTGCAAAACCGCGTCCAATCTGATAAACTACATAGAAAGTTTTTTTGAAACCAATAGGAGAAAACATCCATGTCAGGTCACAGCCACTGGGCCACAATCAAGCGCGCCAACGGCGCCGCCGACGCTAAGAAGGGAAAAATCTTCTCGAAGCTCGGCAAGGAAATCACCATCGTCGTGAAGGCGAAGGGCGGGGATCCGAACACCAACCCCACGCTCCGCACGCTCATCGCCAAGGCGAAGGCGGCCCAGATGCCCAACGACAACATCGAGCGCGCCATCAAGAAGGGAACGGGCGAGCTTGAGTCCGCAGCGCTCGTGGACGCCACCTACGAAGGCATCAAGGGCGGCATCGCGCTCGTGGTTACCGTTCTCACCGACAACAAGAACCGCGCCGCCGCGGAAGTCGGCAACGTCTTCAAGAAGAACGGCACCGAGTTCGCCAAGCAGGGCAGCGCAAGCCGCCTCTTTGACCGCATGGGCCAGGTCATGATTCCCGCGGCCGATGGCGTCGATGAGGACAAGGTGACCGAGGTCGCGCTCGACGTGGGCGCTGAGGACGTCGTGTCTGAAGACGGCGGTTTCACCGTCAAGTGCCAGCCCAACGACTTCACCACCGTCGTCGAAGGCATCAAGAACGCCGGCATCAACGTGGACGAGGAGAACTCCTCCGTCGGTCTCGTGCCCAACATGTACGCCACCGTGAGCGACGTCGCCCAGGCCAAGGCCATCAACAAGTTCGTCGAGATGCTCGAGGACCTCGAGGACGTGCAGGACGTCTACACGAACATGGAGACGACCGACGAGGTCGACGCCGCGCTCGAAGCCGAGGGCTGATCGCCATGACGCTTGAACACTTTGGCCTCAATGTTGCCGAGCCGCAGAAGGTCATGGACTGGTGGTGCGCGAACCTTGGCTTCACGCAGACGCATCCCGCGTTCATCGTGGACTCCAGCGGCCGCATGGCCATTGAGTTCTACCGCAACGACGCGGCGCCTCTCT
>JAFUDL010000455.1 GCA_017459225.1 Kiritimatiellia bacterium | reverse complement strand
GTTCACAAAGCACCAGCACCAACTGAGATGGGGCTTAAAGCACTCTAACCATCATTTCATTGCATGAACCGACCCACACACATGCTCGAAGCCTCAAAAAAAAGAGGAGTTCATCAATGAAGACAAGAGGCGGAAACGCTTTGTTCGGATCGATCGTGGCGGCGCTGGCGGCGCTGGCGGCGTTCGCGGCGACGGCGGGAACGGAGCTGGTGCAGAACGGCGACTTCGAGCAGGGCGTCGCCACGGATCAGCCGTGGGGCGCCTACGCCAACGCGGCGAACATCAGCGCCGGGAAATACAGCAACCCCGGCTGGACGGTGAGCGAGCACGGCGGACTCGGCAAGCCCAACGGCACATGGATTGCCAGTGGTCTCGGAGTGGGGAATCTGGCGGTGTTTCTGCAGGCCAACACTGGCTTCAGCTCATCCGCCTACCAGGACGTGGAGATTCCCGCCGCAGGAACATACCGCCTCTCCTTCAACTTCACTTCGCGGCCCAGCTTTGCGGGGCTGACGATGTCGGTGAAGCTGGGCGATGAAGTGCTGGACACCTTCACGACCTCCGCCACGGTTCTGATGCACTGGCAGAAGGACATTGCCATTCCGGCGGCCGGCACGTACCGCCTCATGTTCGAGACGGCGACCGCCGGCGCGGACAGGGCTGTCTGCATCGACGCCGTGAGCCTGCGCGCGCTCGACGACGTTCGTACCTGGACTGGCGGTGGCAGCAGCGACTCCATTGCCGACGCCGGCAACTGGGGCGGTACGCCCGGCGAGGCGATCACGTTCACCGCCGACGACTATCTCGTCTTCGACAAGGCTGCAACGGTGACAGTTCCGGCGGACATCACGGTGAAGGGCCTCAAGATCACAGGCGACGGCATTGTGGAGCTATCCGGCGCCGGAAAGATCAATATCGCAAGCGACATCTACAGCGACGCCTCCACCGACATGATCTTCAACTGCCCGGTCGCGTTCAGCAGCACCTATTTCGTGGTCAAGCGTGGCAACGGCCGCGTGAAGTTCCCCGGCGGCGTCACGGCCTCGTATCCCGATCCCGCGCTGCGCACCGACATTACGACAAATGCCGGCGCGCGCACGCTCGACGGCGAATTCACCTTCACGGCGGACTGGATCGTCAACAACGTGGGCGACTATCCGTGGATTGTCGCGTCCAACTCCGTCGTGCGCGGACAGAACTTCTCCGGTACGCAGACCTCCCATCACCGCATCCTCCGCGTGGAGGAGACCGGCTACGCCTGCTTCACTACCGTCACGAACGGCTGGGACCGCGGCGACATCGACATCGACGGCACGCTCGAGGCGACGAAGGAAGTCATCGTGCGCACGAACCCGTCATCGGCGAGCAACGTCTCGCATTTTGGCCGCAGCGGCAACATCGGCACGGTCAAGGCCAAGCGCATCGCGAAAGCCGAACACGCCATTGCGCAGTCGCTCATTCCAAATCTCATCGTCGGATCGGGCGGCATGGGCAGCCTGTGCAAGGATTACCTCTGGAGGTTCGACGTCGACACTACGATTACCGCATCCGACGACTTCGAGTTTCTTGGCGTTTATTATTCCGGCAATCCTGCTGACTGGGGCATATCGATATCCGCCGGCGTGACGCTCACGATCAACGTGCCGGAGGGAAAGACCGTGACGTGCGGCATCGGCGTGACGAACAGTGGTGCCGTGCGCAAGACAGGCGTGGGCACGCTTGTGATGACCGACACGTTCGACGGCCAGTCGGGATTCAACAAGAACTATTCCGGCGGCACCGCCGTGGACGAGGGCGTTGTGCGCCTTGCGGGGTCTGTGCTCGGCACGGGGTCCGTGACGGTCGCATCCGGCGCGCGCCTTGAAATCGCGGGTGGCGTCGCCGTCTCAAACCAGATCGACGGCGAGGGGACGCTCGCTCTCGAGGATGGCGTGTCGCTCACGATGGGCAACGTCCCGTGGAGCGTCGGCACGGTGGAAGTCGCCTCCGGTGCGCGCATTTCCGTCACGAACTCCATTCCCGGTGCGTTCGCGTTCCTCACGGGCGTGAGCGCCGCCGACCTCGCAAGCTTCTCGTTCGGCGACTATCCGCTTACCGTTGTCGGCGACACGCTCTGCTATGTGGGTGACACGACGGGCGCGTACGTGTGGAACGGCGCGAGCGGCGCGGACTGGTCCGTGCCCGGCAACTGGCTCGTTGACGGCGCAGCCCCAGCGACCGCGCCCGCCTCGACCGACACGATTATCTTTCAGAACGCCGCGCCCGTCACGGTCGGCGGCACGGACCCGCTGACGGTTGCGAAGATTGTTACGTCTTCCGACGACCTCGTGACGTTCAACTGTCCCGTGCAGTTTGCGGGCACGTACCTCGTTGAGAACGCGGCCACGGCTCCGCTCTTCGCGGGCGGTGCGACGGCGACGTATCCCGACGCCTCTCTCACCAACGAGAACATTCCCAGCCATACGCTTCGCGGCGTAGTCACGTTCACGGCGGACTGGGCGGCACCGCTCCAGCCTGCGGGGAAACCGTTTGTCGTCGCGGAGAATTCGGTGTTGACCGGTAAGGTGGTTTCTGCGTCGGCGTATAACGCATCCCAGCCGGCTCTGCGCATCGACGAGGGCGCGGTCGCCGTGTTCGACACGATCAACGTGTCCGGCACGTTCCTCTTCTGGCTTAACGGCGGCAACCTCGTGGCGAAGGGCAACGTCAATGTTGGCGGCGTCGCCACGAACCGCGACGTCGGCTATTCCGTGAACCCTAACATCGGCACGCTGGAGGCGGACGGCATCATCAAGAACGTGACCAGCTATGGCAAGGTCAACTTCTACGTCACGAACGTCGTGGTGGGCGCGGGCGGCTTTGGCATGTACCGCAAGGACTACTCGATCCAGCTTTACAGAGACTTGACGCTTACGGCGAAGGACGACCTTGCGATTCACCAGCCCATCGCCGGCGACGGTCCGAAGGACGGCGACTGGGGCTTGAACCTCAACGGCAAGACCTTCACGATCAACACTGCAGGCCACACCGTCACGTTCGACTCATGGGTGAGCGCCACTGCCGCCACGATCGTCAAGGAAGGCGAGGGCGAGATGATCATGCAGAGCCGCCTGAAGCAGCACACGGGCGGCACTGTCCTGAACGGCGGCCTCACGACCGTGAAGCTCGCCGGTGCGCTCGGCTACGGCACGGCGACGGTGAACGACGGCGCGACGCTGCGCTTTGCGGACACGGTGCTCTCGTTCGCCTATCCGATCGTCGTGAACGACGGCGGCATTCTCGAGAATGCGGTGACCATTGGCGACACCTCATCCCTCACGCTCAATGCGGGTGCAACTCTCAAGCCCGCCCAGAACGCATTCTTCGACCTTTCCTCCGGCACGCTCGTTTTGCCCGAAGAGGGAACGGTCTCGGTTGACATGACGGGCTTCACGTTCGTGAACGGCGTCGCGACGCCGCTCCTCGCAGGTGTCGCGGCAGGCGACGAGGCGAAGTTCACGGCGCTCGTCCCGGCGGGCGTCACGGGTTCATTCTCCGTCTCGGGCGGCATTCTTTCCTACACGGCCACGTCCGGCGGCAGCGCGGCGGCAGACCTTTTCTGGCATCCAACCGGCGACAGCATCTGGTCAACGTCCATCGCGGCGTGGACGAACGCGGCGGGCGAACAGGTCTCGTTCGCGCCCTACGCGAACGCGACGGTCGCCGACGCGGCGGCAATCGCGCTTCCCGCCGACGTTTCGGCGAACGACGTGACGATTTCCGCGGACGGCGACGTGACGCTCAACGGCGCGGGCAAGCTCGGCGGCCCCGGCACGATCTACAAGAAGGGCGAGGGCGTGTTCACGTTCAACGCGACTGGCGGACTCGACGCGCAGCCGATCATCGTCTCGAACGGCGTGTTCAAGATGGGTGAAGATCTTTCCGGCCCGCTTGGCGCGACGGCGGACACGTCGCCCATCGTCGTTGCGGACGGCGGCACGCTCGACCTCAACTACAACAACTCATCCACCACCGATGACGCGCGTTCAAAGGTGACGCGTGAAAAGATCGTCCAGATCGCAGGCGACGGACACGAGGGGCAGGGCGCAATCGTGAACAACAACCTTCCCGGCTACCGCACCATCAGCCAGCTCGTGCTGGACGACGATGCCTCCGTTGGCGGAACTACGCGTTTCGATGTGCGCGGCGGGCTTTCGGGATACGTCAGAAACGGCGGCTCGATTTACGGACCCGGCAAGACGCTGACAGTGAAGAACTCCGGTTCGATAGGCATCGTCTATGCTGACGTAACGCTCGGTTCGCTCCTGATCGCGGACGGCGGCGTGGTGCAGTTTGAGGGACCGGATACCTACACGTACAACATTTCCGACGGCGTCCACCTTGCGGATGGAAAGATCATCTTCTACAACGCCTATCCCCGTTCGCTTCCCATTGTGGCGGACTCGGGCGTGAACACCATCAGTGTCGGCGCTGGCACGCCCACGATTGCCGGCCCCATCACGGTCGCCTCCGGCGCCACGCTCACTCACGCCGGCGGCACTGCCGTTTACTCTGGCGCGATCAACGGCACGTTGGGCGTTTCGGGCGGAACCGCGAATCTGGCAAGCGGCGTGCCGACGAGCGGCTGGACGCTGAACGGTGCCAGAGGTTCCGAAATCGTGCGCCTGCGACAGAGCGGCACCTACACGGGCGCGAACATCTCGGCGTTCGCGTTCGGCATTGCCGATGTGGCGGACTCGACGGTTGACGTCACGTTCCTCGACTCGACGCTCAACATCGGCGCACTGACCGGGACGAGCGGCGGCCTCTACCTCGGCTGGGGCGGCATCGCCTCCGGCTACGTCACAATCGGGTCGGGCACGACGCTTACGACGGTCAAGATCTGCGTTGGCGACAACGGCACGAGCACGAGCGGCAGCATCAAGTCTGTGTTCACCGTTGACGGCGGCACGGTGAACCTTACCGAAGACCTCTTCTACATCGCCTACAATGGCCCGCACTCGGACTTCATCATGAACTCCGGTACGATGAACGTTCGCAATGCGCTGATTCGGCTGCGCGCCAACAACCAGGCGCTCGGCGGTGGTAACACCTCGCGCTTCATCCAGAACGGGGGCACGTTCAACTACGGCGGTCCGGGATTCCAGGCGAGGTACGAGGACAACACGGACGAAGGACAGATCATCTTGAAGGGCGGCGAGTTCAACGCCACCGCCAACTGGTCGATTCCGCACTTCATCTCAACCTGCTTCAAGAGCGGAGCTGAAGGGGGCTGGACGCTCAACCAGGCCGACGGCACGACTAACACATG
>JAFUDL010000454.1 GCA_017459225.1 Kiritimatiellia bacterium | reverse complement strand
GCTCGACCGATTGGGGCTTGAGCGCGACAACCTCCTCGCCGTCGTCATGCCGGGTTTCGGCTCGACGAAGGCCACACAGGACCGGGCCGTCGCGCTGGCGGAGGCCGTCGGCGCGTCCGTGCGCGTCGTCGACATCCGCGAATCGTGCCGCAAACACCTCTCCGACATCGGACACGTCAAGGGCGTCCACGACATCGCCTACGAGAACGCGCAGGCGCGGGAACGGACGCAGGTCCTGATGGACCTCGCGAACATGGAGCACGCGCTCGTCGTCGGCACGGGCGACCTCTCAGAGATCGCCCTCGGGTGGAATACCTACAACGGCGACCACATGAGCATGTACCAGATCAACGCCTCCGTGCCGAAGACGATGGTCCTCGCCGCCCTGCGCCTGGTCGCAAGCGAATCTGAAGAGCCGCTTGGCGACCTCCTGCGCCAGATTGCCTCCGCGCCGATCACGCCTGAACTCCTTCCCGGCGCCGCGGCCAACGATTCGGAGACACGGCTCGGGCCTTACGAGCTCCACGACTTCTTCCTCTTTCATTATCTGGTGGACGGGGCTTCGGCGGACAAGTTGCGCGAATTGGCGCGGATTGCATTTGCCGGCGAACATTCGCGCGAAGAGGTCGATAGCACGCTCGCCAAGTTCATCAGACGTTTTCACGCGGCCCAGTATAAGCGCAACTGCGTCCCCGACGGCCCGAAAATCACGCTTTCCCTCTCCCCTCGCGCCGATTGGCGGATGCCAAGCGACATGTGATGCAGTTTTGGGCGTCCCGTTCTTCACGTCCCACCCTACGGTGATGGTCGCCGAGCTCAATACTGGCGGAAGGCCGTCGTGGACTCGGCAATTGCATGTGCGCACGGGGTTTGATATACTTTTCCGCCATGAAAAAGACATTGTTTAGCGCCCTGTCGCTTGCCTGTGCGGCGAGCTGTGTTCTCACCTCCGCCGCAGCGGGCACTTCCGCCGCAGACGACGTTCCTGGTCGTCCGCCGCAGGAGTCGCCGCATCGGCGCGGCTTCGTGGTGGTCACGGACTACGTGGTCGCAGACGGAAGGACAGACGTCTCCGACGCGCTCCAGAAGCTGATCGAGGCGAATCCGAACCGCACGCTCTACTTCCCCGACGGCACGTACCTGCTCGCCAAGCCCATCGCCACCCCGGCGGCGCCGCGCAGAAGCGTGGACCTGCAGCTGTCGAACTACGCCGTCCTCAAGGCCGCGCCGGGATGGTCCAGCACCGAGGCGATGGTGCGCCTCGGCGGCATCCATCCCGCGAACGACATCCGCACGCCGGGCAGCTGCTACTCCTTCTCGGGCGGCATCATCGACGGCAGCGGCGTGGCGAAGGGGATCTCCATCGACTCGGGGCGCGAGACGAAGGTGCGGTGCGTCTCCATGAAGAACGTGCTGGTGGGCTTGCACATCAAGCACGGCGCGAACTCCAACTCGTCCGACTGCGACATCTCCGACGTGAACATCGTGGGCAACAACGCCCCCAATTCGATCGGCGTGTTCATCGAGGCGCACGACAACACCCTCAGCAACATGCGCATCTGCGGCGTCAACATCGGCGTGAAGCTCACGGGCGGCGGCAACCTGATGCAGAACATCCATCCGCTCAGCGGGCAGGGGCCGAACAACGTGGGGTTCATGGATCTCGCGTCCAACATCTACCGCTGCTGCTACAGCGACCACTTCGACGTGGGATTCATCCTCGCCGGCCGTAGCGTCCTGGACAGCTGCTGGGCGTGGTGGTACAGCGACGCCGTGCATGGCAAGGACGCACGGCGCATCGCCGTGAAGTGCCCCGGCGCGTTCACGGCGCACATAACCAGCATGAGGATCGGGTTCAGGGGGATGAAGGGCACGAACGTGGTGCTTGAAGCGGCACGGCCCGGCGGCGACGGGTTCTTCATGTTCCCGATTCTCGACGAACGGCTGGTGAACGAGACGGAGAAGTCGTATCTCAGGCATCTGGTCAGGACGGGGCATCTGATCACGCCGAGCCGGACTGACGGCCGTTAGAACCGCGGCGGACATCGAGTTCTTTGCCTCCGAAGATCTCGACATGATCGGCATGGGCCCGTACATCCCTCATGCCGAGACGCGCGACATGACGGACGAGACGCCGGCCAAGTGCATCTACGTGGGAATGTCGGCCGGAATCGCAGGGCCGCTTCTCACCATGCCTGGCGCGGACTTTGACGACGACCGCGAACTTGCCGCACGCGCGGGCTACGTTGTGGGAAGCAAACGGACTACTTCTTCGTAGGTTTGATGTAGCAGGGCTGGAACTCGCCCACGTCGATCCACGGGTGGCCGTTCTTCTTGGTGAACTTAATGTCGGCAGTGTAGGTGTAGCGCGGGCCACCGCCGGGATCGCGGGAGTGGAACACAATCTTCCACTTGCCGGACTTGTCCTTGAAGAGCGAGTGGTGGCCTGTGCACTTGTATTTGCCGCGCGGCGCGAGGATCGGACCCTTGCCTTGCTTGACGTAGGGGCCCTTCACGTTTGTCGCCGTTGCAAGGCACACGTTGTAGTTGTCGTCTATCACGTGGTGGCTTGAATACGTGAGCCAGTAGAGGCCGTCCTTCTTGATGAGACATGGTCCTTCGGCGATCGACCATTTGGAAAACCTCGGGTCGGCCCTGTTCATCTCCCAATCCTCCTCGGCGCGGATGAGCTTTCTCTGCGTCTTGGGCTTTGCGTGCATCAGGTCCTTCTCGAGTTCGCAAATCCACACCTCGTTGCCCGCGTAGAAGTGCGCGTAGAGCATGTATGGGGTGCCGTCGTCGTCCAAGAAGAACGAATTGTCGATGTTGCCTTCGGGGAAGAAGGGCTTCTTCTCAGGGTTCTTGAACGGCCCGAGGGGGGAATCGCCCACGTCAACGGTCACCTTTTCCTCGGCGGAGTGGAAGAGGTAGTACTTGCCTTTGTACTTGTGCATCTCCGGCGCCCAGAAGAGGCGCGAGCCGAATCCGTTTCCGTTCACGTAGGCGCGGCCGTATTTATCGCGTCCCTGGTCGGGCAGCCATTCCTTGAGGTCGGTTGAGGTATATACCGTCAGGCCCACCTTGTCGCCGGAAGAGAAGTACAGGTAGTACGTGCCGTTCTCGAGATGGATGAACGGATCGCCGCCGCGCACGCGTTGGAGTGCGCCGTCAGCGGCGTCGATGGCGCCCGTCGCCGCGAGGCACGCGAGCGTTGTAAACATAATAGTTCTAGCAGTGGTCATTTATTGGCCCTTTCAATGTCCATGATGCCGCATCCCCACCTTGAGGATTCAGCCGTAACAAGAAACATGAATATTATACCATAACGAACCATTCCATAAAAGTCGCCAAACAAACAAATTAGGGTTTGAACAGGAAATGTGGTATAATATTGGCCATGACGCTTCAACAGTTGAAATACGCTGATTCGGTAGCTGCCTGCGGTTCTATAAGCGAGGCGGCGCGGCGTTGCTTTGTCACGCAGCCCACATTGACCGAGGCGATCCGCGCTCTTGAAGAGGAACTGCGCATCGCCATATTCACGCGCTCTGCAAAGGGAGTGAGCGTGACGCGCGAGGGAGAGGAGTTCCTTGCGTCCGCGAGGCAGATTCTAGATGACGCCGCCCGCATATCCGAGAAATACTCTGGCAAGGCGGTGCGCCGCCCGCAGTTCGCCGTCTCATGCCAGCATTATGCATTTGCAGTGGATGCGTTCATGGATGTTGTAAAGGCCAACGTGGCGGACTCCTACGACTTCACGCTCCGCGAGACGGTGACAAGCGAGATAATCGACGATGTTGCGCGCCACCGCAGCGAAGTCGGCATCCTGTATCTGTCGCGCAGAAACGAACGCGCAATTATGAAGATCCTCAAAAAGGAGGAGCTTCTGTTCGAGGAATTGTTTGAGGCGAAGCCGCACGTGTTCCTCGGGAAAAATCATCCTCTGGCGAAGAAGAAGTCCATACGCCCACATGAACTGGACGACTATCCATACCTCACATACGAGCAGGGCGCGGAGAACGCGCTTTACTTTGCAGAGGAAGTGATGCCTGCAATCGACAGAAAGAAGAACATCCGCGTTCGGGACCGCGCCACGATGACGAATCTAGTGCTGGGACTGAACGGATTCACCGTGGCGTCCGGCGCGCATGCCAAGGGGTACAATGCCGCCATCGTCTCGGTGCCGCTGAAGCTGGACGACTCAATCCGCGTTGGCCTTATCCGCCGAGGCGGCATTCCGCTATCCTCTGCAGGAGCTGCGTTTGCCGCCGCCATCCGCGAGCGAGTGGCAAGCCGATGACACTTCAATGTTTCAGCTGGTGCCATTGCTGAAGGGACAGCGGCGTTTTGCTGCCCTGGGTGGCAGTTGCCGATATTCCTCGCACTGCCTCTGCAAATCCTGCCAGGGTAGTGGTCACCGGTACGCCGGCGAGCGTTGCGGCGGTGCGAATCTTGAGGCTGTCATGTGCGGACATCTCGCCGTCCTCGCGCGTGTTGACGATCCACTTGACCTTCCCGAGGCGGATGAGGTCGAGCGAGTTAGGCGAGCCGAGCGGAATCTTGTAGAGCGCGTTTGATTCGACGCCGGCCTTCCAGAGTCTGGTCGAAGTGCCGCGCGTCGCCCATATCTCGTAGCCGAGTTCGTCCAAGGTCTTGGCAAGGCGCACTACATCGTCCTTGTCTTCGTCGCGCACGGACAGGACGATTCCGCCCCGTCCGGGAAGAGGCAGCGGGCTGCCCGCCGCAATCTGGCTCTTGTAGTAGGCCGTCGCCGCGTCGTGGCCGAACGACATCACCTCTCCCGTGGATTTCATTTCGGGTGTGAGCGTGATGTCCGCTCCAGGGAACTTGACGAACGGGAACACCGCCTCCTTCGCGCAGAAATAGCAGGGCGATGGTTTAATGTTGCCAGTGTTGCCAATGTTGCCAGTTCCCAATTGGAATTTGGAATTGGCAATTGGCAACATTTCCACATTGGCAACATTTTCCAGCTTCTCTCCGGCCATGCAGCGTGCGGCCACGCCGGCGAGTGACCAGCCGATTGCCTTTGAGACGAACGGCACCGTACGCGAGGCGCGTGGATTTACCTCGATCATCCATATCACGCCGTCTTTCACTGCGAGCTGGATGTTCATAAGGCCCACCACGTGCAGCTTTTCCGCGAACATGCGAGCGATGGATTCGACTTCGGCGATCGTCTTCTCCGAAAGCGAGACGGGCGGCGTGACGGCTGCGGCATCGCCGGAATGGCAGCCTGCCGCCTCGATGTGCTCTAGAATCGCGCCAATGATTGTCGTCTTGCCGTCCGAGACACAGTCCACGTCAAGCTCGATGGCGTGCGTGAGAAACTTGTCGATCAGGATGGGCTTGCCCTCTGATATTTTCACCGCCTCTTCCACGTACTCGCGCAGACGCTCTTCGTGATAGACGATCGCCATGCCGCGTCCTCCGAGAACGAAGCTGGGCCGCACGAGAACTGGATATCCGATCTCGTCTGCGATTTTCAGCGCATCGTCGACAGTGTGGGCGATTCCGCTTGGCGGCTCGCGCACGCCTACTTCCTCGACGAGCGTGCGGAAGAAGTCGCGGTCTTCGGCGAGGGCGATGTCGTGGGGCGAAGTGCCGAGCACGTTCACGCCGGCCGCGGCAAGACGCTCCGCGAGGTTGAGAGGGGTCTGTCCCCCAAACTGCACAATCGCGCCGTCGCATTTCTCGCGTTCGTAGATCTCCATCACGTCTTCAAACGTCAATGGCTCGAAGTAGAGCTTGTCAGACGTGTCGTAGTCGGTCGAGACCGTCTCGGGGTTGGAATTGACCATCACAACTTCGATGCCCATCTTGCGCAGCGCGAATGCCGCATGGCAGCAGCACCAGTCGAACTCGATTCCCTGCCCTATGCGATTTGGCCCTCCGCCGAGGATCATGATTTTCCCAATGTTGCCAGTGTTGCCAATGTTGCCAGTTCCAGTGTTGCCAATGGCCAACTGATTATTGGAATTGGCAATTGGCAACATTTTCACGTTGGCAACATTCGCTAAAGGCGCACGACCTTCGGCCGAATAGTAGCTATAGTAATACGGCGTCTTTGCCTCGAATTCGCCGGCGCACGTATCGACCTCGCCGAATTCCGGCCTGATGCCGAGATTTAGGCGTTTCATACGCACCGTAATCTCATCTTCGCCGATTGCCTCGGCTATCTCCTTGTCGCTGAAGCCGAAAACCTTGGCCTGGCGGAGAAGCGTGGCATCTATTGGCAAAGGACATTCGTCATCCGACTGCCGACACCCGGACGCCTTTCGCCTTTCGACGTTCGACGAGAGATATGAGCGGAAAGCCTCTATCTCATCAAGCTGTGCCTTGAACCATGGGTCGAATGTGGAGGCGTCGTGTCCGGCGAGAGGCGCTTCAAGCGAGCGTACGGCCTTCAGGTACGCCTGCTTGAATGTGCGCCCGATGGCCATTGCCTCGCCTACGGACTTCATCTGCGTACCTAGCCGCCTGTCCGCGCCGGGAAACTTCTCGAACGTGAAGCGCGGCACTTTCACCACCACGTAGTCTAGCGCTGGCTCGAAGCATGCGGGCGTCACCTGCGTGATGTCGTTCGATAGCTCGTCTAGCGTGTAGCCGACCGCTAGAAGGGCGGCGATCTTCGCGATTGGGAATCCCGTGGCCTTCGACGCAAGCGCTGATGAGCGCGAGACGCGCGGGTTCATCTCGATGATGATGCGCCGTCCCGTTTTGGGGTTCACCGCCCACTGCACGTTCGAGCCGCCTGTCTCGATTCCGATCTTCTCCAGAACGCGGATTGAATCGTCGCGCATCGACTGGTACTCGCGGTCGGTGAGCGTTTGGATAGGCGCCACGGTGATGGAGTCGCCTGTGT
>JAFUDL010000048.1 GCA_017459225.1 Kiritimatiellia bacterium | reverse complement strand
GAGGAGCGGCGGATGGAGCGCCTGCGCGAGCAGTCCGAGCTTGCGGCGCTTGACGCCGAAATCGCGCGTTTGAAGCCGCTCGTGGAGAAGAAGCTGGTGAGCGAGCTCGAGCTGATGTCGCTCAGGCCCAAGGCTGATGCGCTCAGAGGCACGGTGGGGGGCTATGAGCCGCTTCTGAAGGCGCTCGAGGAGCGCCTGCACGAGGCGCAGGCGGGGTTGAAGGAGCTCGAGGAGGATATTGCCGCGTTCGACGAGCGCGAGGCGTCCTCAACGAACGCGACTCTCCGTGCGGCGCTAAAGCGCTACGAGGAGATTCACCGTGTCGATTCGTCCGTGCTGCGCGCGCTTTCGGACGGCGTCGTTTCGCAGGTGTTCCGCCGCGCGGGCGACATCGTGCCCGCTGGCGAGGCCATTGTGCGCCTCGCTTCCGCACCTGACGCGCGCTTCGTCACGGGCATGCTCCCCGCGGACCATCTTGACGACGTTCATCCAGGCGACGAGCTTCTGATAAGCCGAGCCGTGCTGCCCGGCCTTGGCGCGCAGAGCCTTGTGGCCACCGGACGCGTCGAGACGATCGATCCCGAGGTTCTCGACTTCTTCGATCCCATGAATCCGGCCCCGCGAGTTCCCGTTCGCGGCCGCAAGGTTCGCATACGCCTCTCAGGCGACGCTGCGGCGTTCATCCCGGGAGAGACCGTTCTGATCTCCGGCAAGGCCAGCGGCGAGGGATTCGTGGAACGCCTTGCGCACATCTTCAGTTCTTCCAGCCAGCCGAAGAAGGAGGTTGATTCGTGACAGCATGGCGCATAGCCGTGCTTGCGTGCGCGACCATGCTCGCGGCGGCTCTTCGGGCCGACGCTCCCGTCGAGGCGTCCGATTCGGCCAAGCCCGCCGCCGTTCCAGCCAAGCCTGCCGGCGGCTGGAGCTGGGACGAGCTTGCCCGCCTTGCCGGCGAACGTGCCGACAAGGCGAAGATCGAGTTCCTCAAGGCAGCTGCGCGCCGCCAGAAGCTAGACGCCGATCTCGCCTGGAAGGATCCGCAGCTGCGCATCGGCCACACGTGGGAGGACAGCAGGCAGCGCTCTTTCCACCCGAACGCCTATCCGCGCGAACTGCCTGAGAACGGATCCGGCGATACCTACACCGCCGCCCTGCGCATCTACATATCCAATCCATTCGTCAACCATTACGTGCGCCGCGCGGGCGAGGCTTCCATACAGTCGCTTGAGGCGCGCGCGCAGGCCGAGCAGTACGCCGTCTACTGCGAGGTGAAGTCGCTGTGCCTGGAGGAGGAGCGGCTCAAGCGGGAGCACGCGCGCCGTTCGGAGGCGGTGCTGCTGTGGACGCATGTGCGCCAGTGTCTCGAGAGGCGCATGAAGGAGGGCGTGGTGAAATCGCCGCTAGACTCGGTGAAGGCGGAAATAGCGCGCGAGAGGGCGTCTGCCCGTGCCGACGAGGCCGCGCAGGAGCGCCGCCAGATACGCCGCGAGATAGCCTTCCTCGTGGGAATCCCCGAGCGCGAGCTTGAAATCCGCTACACTCCGCCGGAGCCGCCCAGCACGAACGTGGCGTTCGCGGCCGCGCTTGCCGACGTGGCCTTCGCGCGCCGTCCCGATCTGGTGGGGGCTCTCGCCGAGCTTGAAAGCGCCCGCGCGAACGTTGGCGCGGCGAAGGCAGCCCACGTGCCGTGGTTCGACTTCGTGGAGGGATCGTACTCGCATAGTTCGGGAAGCGAGCGCGACTGGGGTTCGTACAAATATGCGGGCATGGAGTGGCGCGACCGCGGCCGCAAGCACGACCGCGAGGACGACTGGCAGATACGCGCCGCGATCACGCTGCCCGTCTTCACGTGGTTCGGCAGCTCGGTGAAGATGTCGCGTCTCGTCGAGGATGCGGCGGATGTCCGCGTGCAGGGCCTGCGCGCTGCGATCAAGAACGAGGTCGAATGCGCGCTTGACGACTTCCGCGCATCGGACGTGCGATACGCGCGCATCTCCAAGGACGGCATCGCCTTCCTCAAGAAGATGGAGGCCCGCCTCTCCGAGTTCGCCCAGTCCGCCGCCGTGAAGCCCGACGACGTATGCCGCGCGCAGATAGAGCTTCTCGACTACCGCTCTTTCAAGGACGAGGCCGAGTTCGACTGGGTAAGGCACATCCTAATGCTCGAGACGGTCTCCGGCGGTCCTCTCCCCTACGGAGCCGCCGTGCAGACAGAGAATAAGCAAGAAGATGTCAAGCGCTGAGTTTCTAAAGCGGCTGCCTTGAGACGTCTCCGCACGCGCGGATGTTCCATCCCGCCTTTTCGAGAAGGGCGCGAGCCTCGTCGCGGCCTACCTTGTGGAGTTCGGCCACGATTCCGACCATGCGTTCGCGCAGCTTCGCGTTCGTGGGCTTGAGATTTACCATCATGTTCTCGTAGACGTTACCGAGATGCACCATCGAACATGTTGAGAGCATGTTGAGAACGAGCTTGTGCGCCGTGCCGGCCTTCATGCGCGTTGAGCCGGTCACCACCTCTGCACCTGTGTCGGTGACAACTGCAATGTCCACAAGCTGCGCGAGAGGCGAACCGTCGTTGCACGTAAGGCCAATGGTGGCGCAGCCGAGAGACTTCGCGTATTCCACCGCGGCGAGCACGTATTCCGCGCCGCCTGCCGCGCTCACGCCCACCACGCAATCGGCGGGCGCGAGGTCGATGGACTTCAGGTCGCGTACACCGAACTTGGCGCTGTCCTCCTCCGGCTCGCCCGCACGGTGCAGCGCCTCCACGCCGCCCGCCATCACGCCCACGATGGTGCCCTCTGGAACTCCGAATGTGGGACATGCTTCGGATGCGTCGAGAACGCCGAGGCGTCCTGACGTGCCCGCGCCCACGTAGACGAGCCGCCCGCCTCCGCGCAGCGCCTCTGTCGCGGCGTCGACCGCGCGCGCCACCGCGTCGAGGCATCCTTCCACCGCCTTCACGGCGTTGTAGTTCTCGTCCTGTATGACGCGCAGCATCTCGGCGGTTGTCATGCGGTCGAGATGCGTCGTCCTTGGATTGCGCATTTCCGTCTTTAGCATCTTGGCATCTGCCTTTCAGTGTTCATTTCTTTGAAGTCTTTGCGGACAATATCATAACAGATTTTCTCCACTAAATCCACCATCCACATTCCAAAGGCAACTTCATGCCACAACGTCCCTGGATTTTGGTATAATGTACGGCGCTTGAGGACATACTCAACTGAGGAGTAAAGGCATGAACATCAAAAAACGAATCATTCTGCTCGCGTGCATCGCGTTGGCTCTTGCGTCTGCGCATCCTGCTTGCGCCGATGCGAACAAGGTGCTTGACGAGGTGAAGTCTTCAGTCAAGAGCGGCTGGAAGAACCTTGAACGCTATTCGGAGAAAATCGGCGAATTGCGGGAGGAGAGAAAGCTGCTTCCTGAGAAATCTTCTTGGAAGATGCTTTGGCTGGACACCAACAAGTCAGACCAGGATGCCAAGATCCGCGAACAGCTCAAGCGCGTGAGAGAGCTGCTGCTCTCGACTAACGCGCGCAAGATTCTTGAAAATGTCGACAAACTTGACGAGGAGATACGTGAGATCGAGGAGGAAATTCGCGAGGTTCAGAGAGACCGGCTGTTCGCGGACGAGGAGAAGAAGGACGATTACTCGAAGAAGCTTGAAAAACTGGCGAACAGGAAGACCGCTTTGCAGGGTGTCCGTCGCGAAGAGGCTGCGAAGGTCTGCGCCGAGCTCAAGGAGCTTGGGCTCAACGTGAGCGGCCAGGCGGCTGAGGCTTGTCTCTTCACTGCGAACTTCGGGGACATCATCGACGGCGTCATCGTTGCCAAGAACGTGGCAATGGTGGTTGAGAACCTGCGACAGCTGATGATGGTGGGCGACGTTGCGGCGTCGCGGCGGTATTATGGCATGTATCTCGTCATGGTGGAAGTGCAGATTGTGTGCTTCGAGGACTATCTGGAGAAGAGCCGTGGCACAATCTGGCGCGGACGGCTGAATCGCATGCGCGAAGAAGCCATCGCTCTCAGAGACCGTGCGCAGAGTGCAATTGAATCTGCGAACTATCTGCCCGGGCAGGATGCGAACCTCGCACAGTCGACGAAGCAGAACGAAGCCACGCTTAAGGCAATTGACGCCTATGTTAAGGTCCTCGACGCGCATGAGGCTGTGATCGCCGAGAAGCTGGCCGCCGCCCAGAAGGTGCGTGAGGTGATTGCTATTTCCTACGAGACGCTCAATCTTGCAGGAGACTTCATCAAGTTCGCGAAGTCAAGTCAGGACCTCTTCAATTCTCTCGAGCAGCTCACGCTCCCTCCGATAGAGCTGTTCAACGATGCCGCGATTCAGCAGGAGTTTGCCGAGATCACTAAGAAGCTCAAGGAGTGAGCGCATTAGTCACCAAGCACTAGGCATTAAACCCTAGTGCCTGCATGCTGCGAGCACGGAGAGGCCGAATATCGCGGCAGTCTCGGCGCGTAGAATGGTCGGCCCGAATGACGTGGGCGTTGCAATCTCGAGAAGCGAGGCCAGCTCTTCGGGCGTAAAGTCTCCTTCAGGCCCCACGAAGAGTCCAAGCCCTCCGGATGCATCTGCGGCATCAGCTGCGAGGGCGACGTCTATTGCCTTGAGAAGCGGAGGCGGAGCGGGCTGCGCAAGCGCGCCCACGAAGACGCGCCGACATGTGTTTACAAGCGCAAGCGCCGCGGGAAAATCAACGGGCGCGAGGATTTCCGGCAGCCATACGGCGTCGCTCTGGCGGGCGGCGTCTTCCGCAACGCGCCGCCAGCGCTCCGCCTTCGCCTCGCGTTCGTCTGGCGCAAGGCGCACTATGCACCGCGCCGATATGACTGGCACAATGCGGGAAACGCCAAGCTCGACGGCTTTCTCGATTGTCCAGTCCCAGCGCGAACCTTTGGTGACGCACGCGAATAGCGTGAGCAGTTCGGCAGGTGCGGGATGGGGCGTGACCGCGCCGGGATCCGTCAGCGTTCCGTCTGTGGCGCACCACTTGAAGACGCGCGTACGGCCCTGCCCGTCGAAGAGCTCGATCTCCTCGCCGGGCTTAGGGCGCAGCACCTTGAGATGCCGTGCGGCGTCTTTGGGCGGCACGACGGTCTGGGCGTCCAGAAGGGATGGTTCGACGAGCAGACGGTGCATCTTCAGCCGCCGAGCTTTTCCTTGTGCTGGAAGAATACCTTGACCTTCGAGGCGAAGCTCTGGCTCTCCGGGAAATTGGACGAGTCGAGTGATTTTGCGAGGTCCTCGAGCATTCCGCGCTGTTTGGTGGTGAGACGCGTGGGCACTTCGAAGACGACGCGCGCGATCAGATCGCCCGCCGGGCCGCCGCGCAGATTGGGAACTCCCTTGCCGCGCAGGCGCAGCAGCTTGCCGTTCGGAGTGCCGGAAGCGAGATGTGCGGAGGCTCTGCCGGATGGCGTTGGGATCTCAATTTCGCCGCCAAGGGCCGCCAGGACGGGTGAAACCGGCACGTCCACGTAGAGGTCAAGCTCCTCGCGTTGGAAGATGTCGCTGGGGCGCACGTTCAGCACCACATAGAGGTCTCCGGGCGGACCTCCTCGCAGGCCTCCTGCCCCCTTGCCGCTAAGGCGCAGCCGCGAACCGGTGTCCACGCCGCGTGGGATGCGCAGCGCTATGCTGCGCGGCGAACGCACCTGGCCGGAGCCATGGCACTTGGAGCACGGCTTCTCAACCACGGTGCCTACGCCGCCGCACTTCGGGCACGTCTGGCGGATCTGGAAGAAACCGCCGCCCGCGATCACCTGTCCGTTGCCGTGGCAAGTGGGGCAGGTGACTCGTTTGGAGCCGCGCGCCGCACCTGTGCCGCCGCATTCGGGGCACTGTTCGGGACGGGTGAGCTCCATTGTGCGCTGGCTGCCGAAGAT
>JAFUDL010000453.1 GCA_017459225.1 Kiritimatiellia bacterium | reverse complement strand
GTCCCTAAGCGCGCCGGGCAGGGGGATGAAGAACGCCGGGCGGCCCACAAGCGCAAGCTCGAAGCAGGTCGAGGCGCCCGCGCGGCACACCACGAGGTCCGCCGTGGCGAACGCCCTTCCCATCTCGCGCTCGAACGCCTGAACACGCGCGGGAATGCCAGCCGCCGTGTAGCGGCGCAGCACCTCCGACTCGTCTGCCGCGCCGGTCTGGTGTATCACGAAGAGCTTCTTCGATCCGGGGCGCCTCTCAAGGTCCGCCTTCACGAGCGGCATCGCCTGCACGGCGAGCTCGTTCACGCGGTGCGCGCCCTGGCTGCCGCCCGTGATGAAGACGGTGAAGGAGTCCGGCGGCACGTCGTCGAACCGCGGCTGGCCCGCGATCTCCCTGCGAACGGGAAGCCCCGTAAGCACCGTTCTTCGCCTGGGCAGATGCTCGGCCGTCTCGGCGAAAGAAATCGCCACCGCGCGCGCGTAGCGCGCCAGCCACTCCACCGCGCGTCCCGGCACGGTGTTCGCCTCGTGCAGCACCACAGGCACACGCCGCGCGTGCGCCGCCATCACCGGCGGAAGGCTGGAGTAGGACCCCATCGCGAGAAGCGCGTTCGGCGCGAAGCGCTTCATCTCGCGGCGGCAGCGGATTATCGAGAAAAGATTCGCAAAGGCGTTGCGCAGGCTGAGCGGCTTAGCGCCCGTGGAGAACACCGGCCCCTCCCACGACTTCATCACGGAGCCCTCTATGGCGCGGCCCGAAGCCCACACCACAACGTCATGGCCGCGCCGCGCCAGCTCCTGCGCGACGGCGAGACCTGGAAACGTATGCCCGCCGGTGCCACCGCAGGCTACTATGATCTTCTTTTTTCCCATGGACAAGATTATACCACACCATCTACTTTACGCGCAACCACACAGCACGGTGGTCGCTGGGTTTTGACGGCGGCGAAAGCCATCTCTCAAGTTGCGATTCAAAGCCCCTGTGGAAGATGTAGTCGAACGTGGAGTCGGGAAATCTTCCGTGCCCCGGGCATGTGCCGCGCTCTGAAGGAGGCGCGCCCGCGAAGCAGTTCACATACCCAGCGTCAACAAGCATCGGCACCGTCTTCTCATTCGGGAACGCCCCGTCGAACGGACTCGTGTTGAAGTCGCCCGCGATGATTATCCGCGTGACCCGTCTCCCGTCCGGCGCGCGAATCTTCTTCGTGATGTCCACCAGCTGACTCGCCGCAAGCTCGCGCTTCTCCTCGTTCTCCCTCTTCTCCTCAGGCGTCCTCGCGCCATAGTTGCTCTTCAGATGCACGCAGTAGCAGGCCACCAGCCCCTCCTCCCCCGCGTCGAGAAGCGCGTACGCGTAGCCGCGCGGCGGGAGTATCTTCTTCGAACGCCTCCAGTAGGAGAAGTTCGCGTCCAGCACCGGAAGGTCGGTGGCGATTCCGTTCTGCTGCCATCCAAGACGCCTGTCCCACATGCGGAAGGCGCTCACGCTCGCGACCTTGAGCCCGCTCGTCGCGCCGATTCTAGCCACGAGATTTGAACACACCTCTTCGCTGCGCAACTCCTGGAAGAATAGCACCATGTGGTCGCCGGGGCGGCGCCGTGCGATGCCTTCGCGAATGGCCGCTGCTGCATCGTCCATCGCGCGCTCCTCTACGGGAACCGGCGCGCGGTGCTCCGCGCGTCCGCTCGGGAACCAGCGCAGATTCCATGAACCCACCAGAAGCTCGGCAAAGCAGAGAACGCTGCAGAGAAAGGCGCACATCGTCTACCACACCGATACCGCGCCAAGCGCATCGCGAAGAATGTTTCCCGCGGCGTCCTCGCGCGTACGGCGGCCGGCGGAGCCCAGCACCACCACCACCACGCGGCGGCCATTGCGCGAGGCGGTGAGCGCTATGGAAGAACCGGAGGCCGCTGTGTAGCCGGTCTTCAGTCCGTCGCAGCCCGGCACGGGATGCGCATAGCCGTCCTTGTCGTGGCTGCCGGGCAGAAAGTAGTTGTGCGTGCCAAGCGATATCGGCTTCTGCGCGCCGCCCGTAACGGTGCGGTACGCGCACGATGTGTACTTGAGCGCGCCGGGCATGCGCACCACATGGCGGCACAGCTTCGCGATGTCGGCCGCAGTAGAGATGTCGAAGCCGCGCTTCTCCTTCGCGCCAGGGGGAAGGCCGTTCGGCGATGCGTAGCGGGTGGAGTCCATGCCGAGCTCGTGCGCGCGGCGATTCATCCGCGCGACGAAGGCGTCCACCCACGCGCGCCCCTTCGTGCCAGGCGGCAGCGGACCCTTCCCGCCGCTCCTAGCCCATGCCGAGTTCTCGGCGAGGACGACCGCCGCATCGTTCGCGCTCTTGATCATCAGCGAATACAGCAGATCCTCCACCGTCATCGTCTGGCCTGGGCGAATGTCCACCTTGGAAGGCTCCATCGACGCCGCGTATGCGCTCGCGGCCGCCGGGCTGGAGAGGCCGTAGAGCCCGGCCTTGACGTCCTCCATCACGAGCAGGAACGTCATCAGCTTCGTGACGCTGGCCGGATAGGCCGTTGTGCGCTCGTGGTCGGCGAAGAGCACCCGCCCGGTGTCGACATCTACCG
>JAFUDL010000452.1 GCA_017459225.1 Kiritimatiellia bacterium | reverse complement strand
GAACCCGGCCTTGAGGGCGTTGCCCTTCCCGGCGTTCTTGGCGATCAGCACGGGACGGCACGCCGCGCGGGAGGCGTGGCGGGAGGTGAAGCCGTCCGCATAGGCGCGGATCGCCGTCGCGCTTTCGTCGGCGCTGCCGTCGTCCACGGGCACGAGCTCGTAGCGGAAACCGCCCGCGTCGAGGCAGGCGGCGACGGACTCCAGGTTCTCGGAAATGGACGAGCCGAGGTTGTAGACGGGCAAGACGACGCTCAGAAGGTCCCCGCTGAGGATCTTCTGCGCGTTCGTCCAGTCAAGCCCGTCCGCCATCGGCTTATTTCCAGAACTGGAGCTTCTCCGACCAGCTCTTGGGGTGCGCGATGCGGGCCGTCCAGCCGCCGCCGGGCGCCAGCACTGCCTTCAGTTTCTTCCCGGGGGTCACGCCGCGCACCTTGCGGCGGTAGTCGGACGGCGCGTATCCGGCGTTGGGGCCGTCGGAGAAGATCTCCGCCTCCCATTCGCCCGCGCCGAGGAAGGACGTGTCGATCTCGATCTCCGCGCCGTCCCAGGACGCGATGGCCGAGACGTACCACACGTCGCCCTTCCGCCGCGCGACGGCGGCCACGCGGTCCACGTCGCCGACGAGGCCGCGCGTTTCGTCCCACGTGGTGGGCACGGCCGCCATGAACGTGAAGCACTCCATGTTCGCGAGGTACTGCGAGGGGCTGTCGCACAGCATCTGGAGCGGGGCCTCGTAGAGGGACATCAGCGCCATCTGGTGCACGCGCGTGCCCTGCACGTCGGGCTGGTTCCAGTTGGGCTGGAACTTCGCGGTGTCGGGGTTGAACACCTTCTTCCAGCCGTCGTCGCCGAGCGGACGCGCCCGGTAGCGCATCGCGCCGGGCGTGTAGTCGAGCGGCCCCGCCACCATGCGCGTGAAGACGACCTTGAGGTCGTTCGCGGGCATGTTGAAGCTCTCGAGGAACTTCGCGGTCTCCAGCCCGTGAACGCCCTCGTAGTTGATGATGTTCGGGTAGGTCCGGGAAAAGCCGGTGGGCTTGTACATGCCGTGGTAGTCGACCATGAGGCGGTACTCGGCGGCGATGCGGGCGGTCTGTTCGAGGAAGTCCACCACGAACTGGTCGTCGCGGTCCATGAAGTCGATCTTGAAGCCCTTCACGCCCATGCCGGCGTACTTCTGGAACACCTCATGCTGACGGCCAACGAGCTGCGGCCAGCTGCACCACAGGATGATGCCCACGCCGCGCGCGTTGGCGTACTTCACGAGCTCGGGCACGTCTACCTCGGTATTGATCTCCATGATCTTGAGCTTCACGCTCCAGCCTTCGTCGAAGATGACGTACTCGACGCCCGTCTTCGCGGCGAAGTCGATGTAGTACTTGTAGGTCTCGGTGTTGCAGCCCGCGCGGAACGGCACGCCGCTCACGTTCCAGTTGTTCCACCAGTCCCAAGCCACCTTGCCCGGCTTGACCCACGAGAGATCGCCCGTCAGCTTCGACGGCGCGGCGAGCGCGTAGACGATGTCGGCCTCCACGAGCTTCGTCGGGCGATCGGCCAACACGAACACGCGCCAGGGATACGCACGCGCCCCCCGCGTCTGCGCCAGGTACGGCAGACGTCCGTTGATATGGCGCTGACGCTGGTTGTCCGTGATCTTCGCTGGATCGGGGAAGTGCGCGAACGAGGCGTTCAGCTTCGGAACCGACGCATCCGCCACAAGGTTCCATCCTGGATAGTCCAGGAGATCGCTTTCGGTCACGCACATGTTCGCGCCGTCCTTGTACTGCACGAGCAGCGGCAGGTAGCAGAGTCGCTGCTTTTCCTTCGCCATCTCGTCCTTCAGATTCGCCACGGTCGTCTTCGTGTAGATTGACTCCCAGCTCGACTGGTGGCTTCCTGTCAGGCCCGCGTAGACCGTGAGGTCCCCGCACGGGAACGTGATGTCCGCCGCCTCGCCCGTCACCTTCACGAGCGGATCGTTCCACGCCGTCGCGAAGCGGTACGCCACGCCGTCGTTGCGCGCGTGGAGCTCCACCGACCAGTCGCCGAACGAGACGACCGTGCCCGCGCCGTTGTCCTTGATGCGCGCGCGCTTGTAGACGGGCGTCGGGATCACGGCGTCGCGTTTCACCTTGCGCGCACCCTTCGCCGCGCAGCCCGTGCCGCCCAACACGCCGCGGTCCGCCACGTCGAGTGCGATGTTGCGCACCTCCGCGCGGGGCAGCCCGCACCGAAAGATGGTCACGCGCAGGGCGGGTTCCGTGTCGAGCCGGATTTCATTGAGGCCGTCCGGCGACTTCGCCGAGTAGGTGGCGGCCCAGAGGCCACCGGCGAGGCCGACCGCAAGAATAAAAAGAACTCGTTTCATCGATTTACCTTCTGATCACTGCATCATGTTTTTTCTAGCCACAAGGACACAAAGCTCACAAAGAAATAAGGCTTATTCGGCGAGACTTTTCTCTTTGTGATCTTTGTGGCAAAAAACGCGCTACCACTTCTTCACTTCGGCGGAGAGCTGGGCGATGGCGGCGAGGCCCTTCTCCTGCTCTTCGGGGATCGTGCGCTGCCACGACGCCATCATGAAGCCCTT
>JAFUDL010000451.1 GCA_017459225.1 Kiritimatiellia bacterium | reverse complement strand
GATGGATAGATGCGCGGGCGAGTTGATGCGCCTGTCGCGAAGCGATCAGGTTGGGTGAGCGCGAAGCGCGAACTGCGAAGCAGCCGCAAGGCCCCGCGCCCGCGCGCCTCTCTCAAAGTTGTTTTTACCAGTTGTTCTGGTTGTTTCCAATCCCCAATACGTATGGGTGAAAAACGGAGATGCTCCCCAACACTAGGCACTAGGCACTACGCGCTCAATATGATATAATCATACTTCATGAGCATACGTAGGATATCAGGCGGCGTGTGTGCCGCAAAGGGCTTCAGGGCTGCAGGCGTTCCCGCTCGCATCAAGTACGAGGGACGCAACGATGTGGCTCTGATCGTTGCCGACGCTCCATGTGCGGCGGCGGCGATGTTCACCACGAACGCGGTGGCCGCGGCGCCGGTCGTGTACGACCGCGCGGTCGTGAAGGGCGGGCGCGTCCAGGCGATTCTCGCGAACAGCGGCTGCGCGAACGCGTGCACGGGCGAGGATGGGCTGCGCGACGCAGAGCTTTCTGCGCTCACGACGGCGGGAGAGCTTGGAATCGATACAGGGCACGTTCTTGTGGCCTCGACGGGCGTGATCGGGCGCCGCATGCCTGTGGACAGGCTGCTTGCCGGCATGAAGGCGGCCGCGGCGAAGCTCGAGCGCTCCGAGGCTGCCGGCCTCGCGGCCGAGCGCGCCGTTATGACCACCGACACTAAGCCCAAGGAGGCTGCGGTGCAGACGAAGATCGGTGGCCGCACCGTCACCGTTGGCGGCATGTGCAAGGGCTCCGGCATGATCGAGCCCAACATGGCCACGATGCTCGGCTTCATCACGACGGATGCCGCCGTGACGCCCGCCATGCTGCGGCGCGCGTTGAGGCTCGCAGTGGACGTGACGTTCAACCATGTTGTGGTCGATGGCGACGAATCGACGAACGACAGCGTGTTCCTGCTCGCCTCGGGCGCGGCGGGGAACGCGTGCATAGACAAGGCTGGGCCCGACTTCGACGCGTTCGTCGAGGCGCTGACTGCTGTGGGCGAGTTGCTTGCGCGCCAGATGGCGGCGGACGGGGAAGGCGCGACGAAGTTCGTGGAGGTGTGCGTGCGCGGCGCGAAGACGCGGCGCGACGCCGAAAGGGCCGCGCGCGCGATAGCGAAGAGTCCGCTCGCGAAGACGTCGTGGTTCGGCAAGGACCCCAACTGGGGACGCGTTCTCGCGGCGGCAGGCTACTCCGGCGCCGCGGTTGACGATCGCCGCGCCGAGGTTTTCTACGGCCGCATCTGGGCCTACCGCATGGGACGCGTTGCCGATGCCGCCCAGCTCGCGAAGCTCGAAAAGGAGATGGCGGGGGCGTCCCTCAAGGTGACGGTGGACCTCCATCTCGGCGACTTCTCGGCCACGATATACACATGCGACTTCTCGCTCGACTACGTTCACATCAATGCCGACTACACAACATAGCGTCAACGGCGAGAGGGTCTTCAGCGTCGCGCAGCTGACGATGTCAATCAAGAAGAATCTTCTCGCCAACAACGAGAAGCTGGCGTCCGTGTGGATTGAGGGCGAAGTCTCCGGCATGCGCATCTACCAGACGGGCCACAGGTACTTCTCGCTCAAGGACAAGGACGCCGTCATCAACTGCGTTCTCTTCGCCTTCTGCGTGAACGGATGCGACGACGCCTTCAAGAGCGTGCTTGCCAAGGGCGATGCCGAGGCGAATGGGCTTAAGGTGCTGGTGCAGGGCGAGCTCGACCTCAACATGTCGCGCGGGCAATATTCCTTCAAGGTGAAGAGGCTCAAGCTGAAGAAGGACGACATCGGCGAGCGGATGGCGCAGTTCAATGCGCTCAAGGCGAAGCTCGAGGCGGAGGGCCTGAACAAGCTCGACCATCCTGAGAGGCGTCGCGCGCTGCCGTTTCTGCCGCGGCGCATAGCGATCGTCACGTCTCCGGCTGGCGCTGTGATCCACGACATGTGCGATACGATCAACCGTCGGTTCCCGAATGTGGAGATACGCCTCTATCCGGCGAAGGTGCAGGGGCAGGGAGCGGCAGAGAGCTTGGTGGCGGGAATACGGTTCTTCAACGGAGAGCTGGTTGGAAGCGACCCGGCGTGGCGGCCAGACGTGCTGATCGTGGCGAGGGGAGGAGGCTCCATGGAGGATCTGTGGGCCTTCAACGAGGAGGTGCTGGTGCGCGCGGTGGCGGCGAGCGGAGTGCCGGTGGTGTCGGCGGTGGGGCACGAGAGCGACGTGACGCTGTGCGACTACGCGGCCGACCTACGGGCCGGCACGCCGTCCATCGCGGCCGAGCGCGTGGTGCCTATGAAGGCGGAGCTCGCTGCGCGCGTGGCGGATCTCGCTTCGCGTCTCGGGCGTTCGCCGATGGGCTTCGTCGAGAATCAGATGCAGCGCGTGGACGACCTTGCGCATCGTCTGGAGATAGCGCCAGGCGGCGCAATCGCTCGATGGGAGCGTCGAGCGGCGGAGCTGGCGGCCCGGCTTGCGCCGGCGGTTAAGGAGGCGCTTGCGGGCACGGAGAAACGCGTGCAGCGCGCTGCGCTTAGCCTGGAGCCGCCGCTGCGGAGAAGAGTGCAGGGTGCGGAAGCAGCGCTCGAGAAGTGCGCGCGCAGCCTTGAACTGCTGAATCCGTACAGCGTGCTGGAGAGGGGGTATTCCATCACGACCGGCGAGGACGGAAGTGTGGTGCGCGACGCGGCGGAGGTGCGCAGTGGGGAGAGGCTCGTGACGCGTCTTGCAAGCGGAACGGTGGAGTCTGTTGCCGTGTAGAGGAGGGCCAGCGTGAACGGAATGTTGAGATTCATTTTGGAGAAGCTGCGGCCGCACGCCGACAGGCGCACTGGGCTCGTGGCGTTCGCAACGAGCGGCCGCGGTCTTGTGCGCCGTGACAACCAGGACTCCTTTGTGTGCGATGCGCAGCATGCGTTCCTGTGCGTGGCCGACGGGATGGGTGGCGGCGCAGAGGGCGCCACTGCGAGCCGCTGGACCTGCGAAGACATCTCTGCTGCGTGCCTTGCGGCGGGCGACGACGTGGCGGCGCGCGAGGAGGCGGTGGGCGATGCGCTGAAGGAGGTCAATTCGCGCATCCGCTCCTATGCGAAGGAGCACGGCTACAAGTCGATGGGCACCACCGTGGTGGGCTTCATTGCGAACCCTGGCGACGCCATGCTTGCGCGCGTATTCCACGCGGGCGACAGCCGCATCTACCGCTTGCGCTACGGCCGGCTCGACCTGCTCACGCGCGACCACACGGTGGGGAGCGAGCTCGGCAGCGCGATGGCCGCGGGAGGCGACTTGCAGGCGCAGGCGCTCAAGGCGCGCAGCAATCCGCTCTCCCACATCTTAACGCGCGCCGTGGGCACGGAGATGATTGTGCGTCCCGAGTGGAAGACCGTGGACGTGCAGCGCGGCGACCGCTTTCTGCTCTGCTCCGACGGCGTGCACGACATGCTCGACGACGCAGAAATCGCAGCGCTGCTCGCATCTGCCGCCACGCCTCGAGTGGCCGTTGCCCGCATCGAGGCCGCTGTTCTCAAGGCCGGCGCGAACGACAACTACACCATCCTCTGCGCGTACGTCGTTGCGCAGAGGTCCTCCCGCTAACCCACGCCCCGCGCCCCACGAACCACGAACCACGAACCACGAAAATTCCTCCCGCTCTTCCATTTTCCCCTTGCATTTCTCCGCAAAAAAACCTATAATCTTCATCACGAACTACCCAAAGAAGGAAAAACATGAAAAAGATTCTTATGGCTCTTTCCGTTGTGCTCGCATGCGCGGCTGTTTCCGCTCAGGACGCCACGCCGCCTCCCGTCGCGCCTGCCGGTACGGTGGTGACCAAGACGCCCGCCACAAAGGCGTCATGGCCTGTGTGGCTTGCGTTCAACTCCGCCAAGGACATCGACATCGTGGGCTTCCGCTTCACGCTGCCCTACGGCAAGTGCGAAGGCGTGACAGGGTTTGACCTCGGTGTGTACGGCAGCTGCCGCTACTTCGAAGGCGTGCAGGTGAACATTCTCCGCAACGAGGTGCTGGACGTGATGGCCGGCGGTCAGTTCGGCGTCTACAACTCAGCGGGACGCGCCGACTGCCTCGGCGTGCAGTTAGGCCTCTTCACCGAGGCGCGCTCGATTCGCGGCGTGCAGCTGGGCATCATCAACCTTGCCGACAACCTCTACGGCATCCAGGTGGGCCTCATCAACCGCGCCGAGACGGCATACGGCTTCCAGGTGGGCGGCGTGAACGTGATCCGTGAGAGTGACCTCGCGTTCTGCCCGATCATCAACATCGGCTTCGACAAGCTCACGCCGGTGCTCTAAGAGACATGAACATACATCCGTTCTCCGCAGTCCGCCCCACGCCAGCAGCAGTGCCGCGTGTGGCGGCTGTTCCTTATGACGTGGTGGATACGGCCGAGGCGCGTGCGCTTGCCGCCGGCAATCCCGATAGCTTCCTCCACGTGTCGCGTCCGGAAATCGACATGCCGGACGGCACCGACTGCTCGTCCGACGCGGCGTATGCCCAGGCCCGCAGGGCCTTTGACGCTCTGCGCGCCGCAGGCACTCTCGTGCAGGATCCCGAGCCGCGCTTCTACGCCTACCGCCAGACGATGGGCGCGCATGTGCAGACCGGCCTCGTTGCGACGTTCGACACGAAGGAGTACCTCGCCGGCACGATCAAGCAGCACGAGAAGACGCGCCGCGACAAGGAGGATGACCGCACCCGCCACATCGAGATACTCCGCGCGCACACTGGTCCCGCATATCTCGCTTATGCCGACGAGCCCGCGGTGGACGCCATCGTTGAGCGCGTGTGCGCCGCCGCGCCGCGCGACGACTTCGTTGCTCCAGATGGCATCCGCCACACGGTGTGGGATGTTCCAGCTTCCGAGAACGACGCGCTCGTCGCCGCATTCGCCAAGGTGCCCGCCGCATACATTGCCGACGGCCACCACCGCAGCGCGGCTGCAAGCCGCTACGCGCGCGAGAACGACTTCGCGGGCGAGTCGCGTTGGTTCCTCGCCGTCGCATTCCCCGCTTCGCAGCTCAAGATTCTTCCCTACAACCGCCTAGTCGCAGACCTCAACGGCCTCACGTCCGAAGGACTGCTCGCGAAGGCGCGCGAGGTGTTCACCGTGACGGAGGCTTCTGACGGCGCGCCCGCAGCGGGCCGTCACGCGCGCATGTTCCTTGAGGGGAGATGGTACGATCTTGCATGGGAGATACCGGAGGGAACGGACGTGGTGTCGTCACTCGACGTCTCCGTTCTGCAGGACCGCTTCCTTGCGCCCGTTTTAGGCATCGATGATCCCCGCACATCTCCGCGCATCTCGTTCATGGGCGGCGTGCGCGGTCTTGACGAACTCAGCGGCAGAGTGGTCGCGGGCCGTGCGGCTGTAGCGTTCTCGATGTATCCTGTCACTGTCGGCGAGATGATGGCGATTGCCGACGCGGGGGCGATAATGCCGCCGAAGTCGACGTGGTTCGAGCCGAAGCTACGGTCGGGACTGTTTGTGCATGTCGTGGATTAGGCGACATTGGAGACGGCTTCTCGTCCGCATTCTGCGTGAAAAGGCCCCGCCTGCGTTCATAGCGCGTGGATGGGCCATTGGAATGTTCTACGGCTGCACGATTCCGTTCGGCTTCCAGCTGCTGTTGTCAATTCCCACGGCGATGATATTGCGCGGCAGCAAGCTTGGCGCCACGCTCGGCACGTTCGTCACTAACCACTTCACGATATTCGTGATATATCCTGTGCAGTGCTGGCTGGGGAACCGTCTGCTCGGCGGCAGCCTCTCCTACGGACATATCGTGGCAGCGCTCAAGGAAGTGGTTCAGGAGCAGAGCTGGGAGAGCGTGATGCAGCTAGGCGGCGAGCTGCTGGAGGCGTTCTTCCTCGGCGGGTTCGTGCTCGCAGCGGTGTGCGTGCCGCTGACGTATTTTGCGGTGTTGAGGTTCGTGACCTTCAGCCGCGCAAGAAGAGAGGCGCGCATCGCGCGCCGTCGGGCAAGGCGCATTGCCCACAAGGAGGCGAAAATTGAGAGAAAGTGAAAACAAGTCCGCGGCCAATCCGTTCGCGGAACGTCTGGACGACCTCGCGAAGGCCGTTCGCCGCCGCCGTCTCGACGCGATGCTCGTGTTCGGCGAGGCGAACATCCGCTCGCTCACCGGGCTCGTGTGCGACAACGGCTGCCTAGTTGTGCTGCCAGGAGCCGCGAAGGGCGATGCGCCAGCGCCTACGTTCATCACCGACTTCCGCTACGTGCCGATGGCCCACCGCGTGGCGCCGTGGCTGCGCACCGTGGAGCCGAAGAAAGGGCAGGGCCTCGCCGGAACGGCGGCCGAGATTCTGAAGAAGTGCGGCGTGAAGGTGGCGCGTCTAGGCTTTGAGCGCGCGATCAGCGCTGGTCTCTATCTGAAGCTGCAGACGCTCTTCAGGGGCGCGAAGCTCGTTGAGGCCGAGGACGAGGTGCTGAACCTGCGCGCGGTGAAGACGGTGGACGAAATCACACGCATCGCCGCCGCAGAGGCTCTCAACGACGCCATCTGGCGCGACGCGCAGAAGGACTTCCGCGCCGGCATGACCGAGAAGGAGATGCAGCGTATCATCCGCGCCCACATGAACGCGCGCGGCGACGGCGAGGCGTTCGAGACGATCGTGTGCGCCGGCGCGAACGCGGCCGAGTGCCACCATGTGCCGGACGACACCGTGTGGCAGAAGGGCGAGCCGCTGCTCGTGGACATGGGCGTGAAGCTGGACGGCGTCTGCTCCGACATGACGCGCTGCATTCATCCCTCGCGCTCATGCGCCGTTTCCGCGGAGTACGAGAAGATCTACTCGATAGTCCTCGAGGCGAACATGGCCGCCATCGCCGCCGCAAAGCCCGGCATGACAGGAAAGGCGCTCGACAAGGTGGCGCGCGACGTCATCCGCAAGGCCGGCTACGGGAAGGCGTTCGGCCACTCCCTCGGCCACGGCGTGGGCTACGAGATCCACGAGATGCCCACCGCGAGCTCGAAGAGCGAAACAGAGCTAAAGCCAGGAATGCTCGTGACGATCGAGCCAGGCATCTACCTCGAAGGCAAGCTCGGCGTGCGCATCGAAGACCTTGTACTGATCACCACCACCGGCTGCGAGGTGCTCTCGCACAGCCGCAAGTAGAAAACCGAAGGAAGGAATGCAAAAATGAAGAAGGCTACAATCGAAACGTCCATGGGCTCCATCACTCTCGAGCTTGACGACGCGAAGGCTCCAGTCACAGTGGCGAACTTCCTCGACTACGCGAAGGAGGGCCACTACGACGGCACGATCTTCCACCGTGTGATCGACGGCTTCATGATCCAGGGCGGCGGCTTCACCAAGGCGATGGACCAGAAGCCCACAAAGGCGCCCATCAAGAACGAGGCGGCGAACGGGCTTCTCAACAAGCGCGGCACGATCGCCATGGCCCGCACGATGGTGGTGGACTCCGCGACGAGCCAGTTCTTCATCAACCTTGTGGACAACGACTTCCTCAACTTCCGCGCCCCCACGCCGCAGTTCTTCGGCTACGCCGTCTTCGGCAAGGTGACGGACGGCATGGACGTTGTCGACAAGATCGCCAAGGTGAAGACCGGCAACTCGGGAATGCACCAGAACGTGCCCGAGGAGCCCGTGGTCATCAAGAAGGTGCACGTGCTTCCCTGAACCCATGCAGAAGAGAATCTTTCTTTCTCCGCCCTGGACGGGAGCCACTGAGCGCGAGGCCGTGGACGCTGCGTTTCGCTCGGGTTACATCGCGCCGTGCGGTCCGCAGGTGGAGTCCTTTGACGCGGCATTGGGCGAGCTCTCTGGCCAGCACGCCGCCGCTGTTGCTTCAGGTACCGCTGCGCTCGATCTGCTGATGGCCGAGTTCGGCGTAGGTCCGGATACGACGGTCATATCATCAACTCTCACATTCCTCGCCACAGTTGGCCCAGCCGTGCATCGCGGCGCGAAGGTCGTGTTCGTGGATTCCGACGCCATAACCGGCACCATCTCGATACCGCTTCTCGAAAAGGCCCTCAAGGCGGTGGCGCGGCCGCACGCGCGCACGCTTGTGATCGCGGCCGACATCTACGGCCAGTGCAGCGACTACGACGCCATCGAATCCCTCTGCGCCGAATATGGCGCGACGCTTGTGGTGGACGCGGCGGAAAGCGTAGGTGCCACGTACAAGGGGCGCGCGGCGGGGTTTGCCGGCGCGGCGGCGGTTTATTCGTTCAACGGAAACAAGATCATTACCACCTCCGGCGGTGGCGCTGTGCTTTCGCACGATGCGGAGATCGTGGCGCGCGCCCGCTGGCGGGCGCAGCAGTCGCGCGAGAGCGTTCCGTGGTATGAGCACCGCGAGGTGGGATACAATTACAGGCTCAGCAATATCCTTGGCGCGCTTGGGTGCGCGCAGCTTGAGAGGTTGCCGGAGATTTTGAAGCGCAAGAGGAGGATATTCGACTTCTACCAGGCGCTTTTCTGCGGCGACAAGCGTCCGGGCCATCAGGTCTCGCCGTATCCGTGCGGCGACTTCACCAAATCCACGCGCTGGCTCAGCGTTTTTCTCTTTCCGTCGCCAGCGGAGCGCGATGCGGTGGCGGAGAGGCTTGCCGCGGCCGACATCGAGACGAGGCCCGTATGGAAGCCGATGCATCTTCAGCCCGTCTTCCGCAAGTGCCGTTGTTTCGGCGGGAAGGTGGCGGAGGATTTCTTCCGGCGCGGGATCTGCCTGCCGTCCGGCGCGGGCATGGGTCCCGCGCAGCTCAGGCGCATTTCATCTGCTGTCCGCGGCGAGGCATGAAGAGGTTGTTCGACATTGTCCTTGTATTGATGGCAGCGCCTGCGTGGGTGCCGCTGGCGCTTCTGGTGGCGCTCGCGGTGCGGGTGAAGCTTGGCGCGCCGGTGCTGTTCTGCCAGGAACGCGCGGGGAAGGGCGGAAGACCTTTCACGATGGTGAAGTTCCGCACTATGCGCGAGGGCGAGGGAACGGACGCCGAGCGGTTGACGCGGTTCGGGAGGTTCCTGCGCGCGTCGTCGCTGGACGAGCTCCCTGAGCTGCTGCTGGTGTTGAAGGGCACGATGTCGCTTGTGGGTCCGCGTCCTCTCCCCGTTCGCTACCTTCCGCGCTACACGCCAGAGCAGATGCGCCGCCACGAGGTGCGCCCCGGCATAACGGGCTGGGCGCAGGTGAACGGACGCAACATGCTCTCGTGGGAGGACAAGTTTGCGCACGACGTGTGGTATGTGGACCACCGTTCGCTCGCGCTCGACTTCAAGATTCTGGTGCTCACCGTACTGGCCGTCTTTCGAGCGTCGGGCATTTCCGCCGCCGGCGAGGCAACGATGGGCGAATTCAAGGGAGGCAACCAATGACACACGACATCATCATCGTCGGCGCGGGCGGCTTCGGCCGCGAGGCCGCCTGGACGCTCGAGCGCATCAACGAGGTGACGCCCACGTGGCGCATCATCGGCTTTGCGGACGACGACCCCGCCCTTGCCTCCGGCTCAATCGAGGGATACCCGCTGCTCGGCGCTCCAGAGAAGGCGTCGTGCGACCATCCCGGCGCCGCGGTGTTCGTGGCGGTGGGCGACAATACCACGCGCGAGAAGGTGTATCGCCGCCTTCGCGGGCACGACTTCCCCGTGGTGATCGATCCTTCCGCCGAGGTGGCGCCCACCGTGGAGATGCGCCATGGCACGTTCGTGGGTCCGCGCGCCGTCATATCCGTCGGCGCCGAACTGGGCAAGTTCGTGATTGTGAACGCGCGCGCCGGAGTGGGACACGACTCGAAACTCGGCGACTTCTCCCAGGTGTGCCCTGGCGCGACGCTCTCCGGCCACACCATTGTCGGCGAATACGCGTATCTCGCCTCCAACGCCTGCACGGTGCCTGGCGTCAGAATCGGTGCGCGCGCGAAGATAGCCGCTGGCCTGCCCGTCTATGCGAATGAGGGCGACGGCGAAACGCTCTCTCCTTTCGGCGTATTTCGCTGCTGACCGTGGGGATGTCTCCGATTCGCGCGGACAGTCCAGCCGAAGGCACCACGAACCTCGAATTCGGTAAGAAGCATGGTTGAATGGCATTTACCGCAGAACCAGCAAGTGGTATAATATCGTCCATGAACTTTCAAGCACTACCGCGCCCTGTGGGCGTTGCCGCGACAATAGGGATGCTCGTGATGAGCAATCTATTCATGACGTTTGCCTGGTACGGGCATCTCAGAAAGGCGCCCGGCGGCGGGCAGGGCATAGGCGCGCTTCTCTGTATAATACTATCCAGCTGGGGGATCGCGTTCTTCGAGTACATGATAATGGTGCCGGCGAACAGGCTGGGCAACGCCATGGGGCTTTCCGTTCCGCAGCTCAAGATCATCCAGGAGGTGGTGACGGTGTGCGTGTTCCTGCCGTTTGTGACGTTCTACATGGGCGAGAAGTGGAGATGGGACTATCTCTGGGCGATGCTCTGCATGGTCGGCGCCGTGTATTTCGTCAACCGCGGCAGTCTATGAAAGCTTGAATGTTTCAGATTGTTTGGGGACTCCCCCCATCATGGTTCAGAAATCCCTCTCCCGCCGCTTTTCGAGCAGAAGGAGATTGTGGCGCGATTGGAGCGGGAACTTGCCGCGTAGGGAGAAGTGTGATGAAGTGTGAATATCTTAGAAGAGGCGGCTTTTGGAGATTGCTCCAGAGGTGTGGATTTGGTATATTGTAGTGGTCAGTTCTTCATCTGTGCGGATATGGTCTTGTCCGTAGATTGCATGGAAGAAGTTGCGCTGCCACCTGATTTTTCCGAATTGAAAGGAGAACACCTCATGAGGCTGCATACAGGCATGGATGATGTTGTGCGAGGAAGCAAGCAGTTGTCTTTCGCGGCATTGTGCGCCGCTGCTGCGTGCTTGCCGTCCTTGGCCGACGAATGGGAAGAGATTGCATGCGCCGACATTCCCGCCGAGGTGTCTCAGCGGTCTGGCGCGCTGATTCTGCTCGACGTCGCTTCGTACATCCAGACGGGGCTGCTGGGGCACTTCGACGCCATCCGCAACGCTGGCGAGTCGCTTCCCCACGATGCCGCTACAAGAGCATGGAAGAACCTCGTTGCCGGTCAGCCCGACGCGGCGTTCAACACGGAGAACGGATATTGGACCGAAGACGGTTTCGTGTTCACCGGCGACGTCCATGCGTCGGTGAACGCACCTGGCATCAACGTCGGCGGCCAGTTCATGACAATCCAGCTTGCCACCTCTGTTGACTGGGAGTCGCAGACGTTCGGTAACGGCTACTACTCCATCTTCTTCGGAAACAACAACAACGACTCCGACCTTTTCTTCAGCAGCGCTTCGAGGAATCACACTCTCATCTTCAATGCGGACAACTGGGGTACCAGAAACAACCGGCCGAGCATTGCATGGGACGGTCAGTATGCCACGGCAATCCTCGGCAACGGCGCAAGCTATCTTGTTCAGGGAACTGCGCTGACAGACGGAATGATCCGTACGAACACGTCCATTCCCGCCAGAAACTACTGCTGGGGCGGGCAGCAGAGCAACGCCAAATACTACGTGAAGGGGATATTCCATTCCGTGCGCATCTACGGCAAGGCGCTGAGCGAAGAGGAGCTGGCGTGGAACAGAATGCTCGACGAGGTTCGCTATCGCGGGGCCGATACCAACATCAACGTGATCGTGGCGTCGAACGTCGAGG
>JAFUDL010000450.1 GCA_017459225.1 Kiritimatiellia bacterium | reverse complement strand
GCTCGAAGGACTGACTGGACGTGAGACGTGAGACGTGAGACGTGTGTGCGAAGCTCGCCTCTGTGTCTAACGTCTCATTGTCTTTTTTCTCGTCTCTCGTCTCTCGTCTCTCGTCAAAATCATCCTTTGCCATTCCAATGAACAGCTGCCTGATACGCGGCATCACTGCGCGGGCATCTTTGCCGATGGCGTCGGGATTCGTAGGCACGTCGCGCCATCCGATAACTTCACAGCCTTCAGTCCGGACAAGGTTCTCGATCTTCTCCTCTTCCCCTTCTCCTCCGAATATCATCGCGATGCCTATGTCAGTGTCGGAATAGTTTTTGACTTCCGACTTCAGACTTCCGACTTCCAGTGTTGATGGCTGAAGTCTGTTGTCCGAAGTCATCCCGGCTAAAACCTTCCTGAAGAATCCATGCGGTATCTTCATCAAGAGCCCGGCACCGTCGCCCGTCTCGGGGTCGTTGCCCGTCGCGCCGCGGTGCATGAGGCGCTTCAGGATTGTCATGCCATTGATCACGATCTCGTGGCTTGCCTCTCCCGAGAGGTTCGCCACCATCCCCACGCCGCACGCGTCGTGTTCGTATTCGCTGCGGTAGAGAGTTTGAGTGCTTGAAGGTTTGAAAGTTTGAAGGCAGTTGGTGTTCATGTTGCATGTCCTTTTCACTGCAATGGGATGTCTTTGCCGCTAGCGAGCGCACGGACTACTAGCGATGCGCCGGAAGCGCAGTCGCCTACGCAGAAGATGTTCTTCGACGAATCTGAGATGAGCGCAGTGCGGGGAGTCTGCGTTAGTCCGAGCTGCGCGACGATTGGATTCTCGGCAGGCACGCCCGTAAAGCCCATTGCAAGGAACACAAGATCCGCTTTTATGATTTCCCTTGTGTCAGGCACGGCGTGGAACTTCACAGGACGCCCTTCCGGCGAGAACTCCCATTCGACTGTCTCAACTTCCACGCCGGAGACGTGTGGCTCGTGGTCCGTGGTTCGTGGTTCGTGGCTCGTGGTTGGTGAGTCACTTTCGACGAAACGCAGCGAATTGAGGTTCCACCGGCGTTCGCAGCCCTCCTTGTGGCTGGAACTCGTGCGCAGCATGTAGGGCCATAGCGGCCATGGCGTGGAAGCGCCGCGTTCATCCGGCGGCTTGGGCATGATCTCAATCTGGGTAACGGATTTCGCTCCGTGGCGGATCGCCGTGCCCACGCAGTCGCTGCCTGTGTCGCCGCCACCGATCACGAGCACGTCCTTGCCCTTGGCGCTGATCGGCGGCGCGGAAATCTCGCCCGTGAGAAAGCGGTTCTGACCTTCGAGGAGTTCAAGCGCAAGATGGATGCCTGCAAGTTCTCGTCCAGGAATCTTGAGGTCGCGCGCGGCGGGCGTTCCGATGGCAACGATGACCGCGTCATTATGTTTCGCGAGCCATTCGGCGGATAGATCCTTGCCTACCTCGATGCCCGTCACGAAGCGGATGCCCTCAGCCTCCAGAATCGCGCGGCGGCGGTCGATGAGCGATTTGTCGAGTTTGAAGCAGGGAATGCCGTAGCGGAGGAGTCCACCTATGTTGGCGCGCCGCTCGTACACCGTCACGGACCATCCCCTGCGCCGAAGTGTGACCGCGGCGGAGAGCCCCGCCGGACCCGCCCCGATCACGGCTACGGACTTGCCGTTCTCCTTTTCCGGCGGACGCGGCACCACCCAGCCGTTCTCGAACGCCGTCTCGATGATGCGCTTCTCGCTCTGCCGCACCATCACCGACTCTTCGTCGAGCTGGTGCACGCATGATGCCTCGCAGAGCGCAGGGCAGATACGAGAAGTGAACTCGGGGAAGTCCGAGTTCACCGTCAGAAGCGCGTATGCCCGCTTCCAGTCGCCCTGCGCCACGGCGCGGTTCTGGTCGGGGACGAAATTGCCTAGCGGGCACCCGTAGGCGTGGCAGAACGGCTGTCCGCAGTTCATGCAGCGCGAAGTCTGCTCCTTCAGCTCCTCGTCGGAGAGCATACGCTCGACTTCGCGCCAGTCGCACTTGCGCTCGTCGGTCGGGCGGTAGATGTCGTGTATTCGTTGCATATCGAATACACATTAGCATGACCCGTGCCAAGCGGCTGATCTGCACATTCTGCCCCCATCTTTTTACAATTCCTGTAACATAGCCGAGTTACGATACCATATTCTTGTAATGCGTGGGCGCATCTGCTTAATTCACCGCCGAGCCTTCTGATAATTGGAAACAACTATTTAAAACAACGTGCCTTTGGCGCGCGGGCTAACTCGCCCGCGCCCATTTACCGATCCTCAAACTACCACAATTCTGAATGTTCAAGGTGCGCCCGCAGGATAATGTTGTTCTTGAAAGTTGTCATGGTTGTTTCCAAATCCCACAACGTATGGGGGAAAGACGCAGATGCGCCCGCTTGCGTTCTGAGTCGCGATTCTCGCGATTCTCTGTTGCCGGGTTACAACGGGGTTTGATATAATAACTGCACATGAAAGGCTACATATCCATGAGGAAAACATCATTTCAATTCAAGGCCGTTTGCCTTGTGGTCGCGACCGTATCGGTGCATGTTTTTGCGGGCGCGAACCTCATCCAGAACGGCACGTTTGAAGGTTCGGCGGCGCAGCATAAGTGGGGCGGGTACTGGGACAGCAATGGGTTTTCCTGTCCGGGGTGGAAGTTCGAAGGGCTTTCCGGAATCGCCAAGTCCGATGGCGTGTGGGTGGCGGAGAAGTTTTCCGTGGGCAGGTACGCCATGTTCCTGCAGCCATGGAAAGATGTGACCGTCTCGCAGGTCATTCCATCCTTGCCGTCGGGCGACTATCGGCTGAGCTTCAACTACGTGGCACGCCCGAACTATCCCGGCAACACGCAGATCTGGCTGGGGACGAAGAAGCTGGGCGAGGTGGAGGCCGATGCGACAATGCGTTTCTTCTCTACTGACTTCTCGCTTTCCGAGAAGCAGGAGAACGTGCTGTTCAAATTCTTCAGTCCCGCCCGCGACGCCGAGAAGGACATTGCAATAGAAAACGTCGTCCTTCAACGGCTTGACGCTTCGATCGGTGACGCGAAGTATCCCGATCTCCTGATGGCGATGATCCATGCCGCAGAAGGCGATACGATCATCTATTCGCCGGCGGGCGGAGAGGCGGAACTGAAGGACGGCGCGGCGCTGGCTCGGCGCGCGACGGGACGCGTCCGTTCGCTCAAGGAAGAGGATGGAAAGCTGATCCTCGTCGTCGGGGCGGCGGCGCAGGGTAAAACCGCTTCCGCTGACGTAGGACTTCTCCCTGCGGAAATCGGCCTCGGCTGGGAGAACGGCTGGGTCAAGGAATGGGTCCGCGACGTGCCGGGTCTCACGGTCACCGACGTCCGCACGCTGGCGGGCGACGGTTTTGAGCGCGTGGTGCGTCGCTGGGTGTGGCATGGCGCGAAGCCGATTGAGAAGGTCACGCTTTCCGTCCGCTACCGGATGAAGGGCGATCCCAAGGCCCTCAAGCCGTTTTTGCCCGGCGTCCTCCTGTACGGCAATCCGTCCAACCGCGGGATCAAGGATGGACGCGTTCCCGTTTACTTCGGCGGAAAGGGCAAGTTCGGCATCTTCGAGGAGCATCGTCTGCCGATGCCGTTCTCGCTTCTGGAAAACGCCGCGACCGGCGATTTCGCAGCGCTGCACGTCTGGCCGTCGCTGGTCAAGGGCGCGGTGCATCCCGACCAGTGGTGGAGCGCCGGCGTGGAGGCGGGGAAGGACGGCGCGGACATCGTGATGATGTCGGGTCCGGTTGGCTATAACGGACGCCGCTCGACGGTGAAGGGCATTCCGTTCGACGGCGGCTGGACGAAATACGACGAGGCGTACATCACCCTCCAGCCGGAGAAGCCGATCGAAAAGCTGTTCTGGATACAGACCGGCAAGGCCACGAAGGATTCGTTCGGATTCCAGCAGGCGATGCGCAAGTCGCTCGACATCTTCCAGCCCGAGCGCGCGCTGGTGCGCGAGGCGCCGCTCAAGCGGATCATGGCAGCGAAGCGCAACTACTCGCTGACGCGCTGGAGGGAGGACCCGACGAACGGGATGTGCGGCTTCACCACGTTCTGCAAGCCGCGTCCGAACATGGTGTATCGTCAGCCGGTCGACTTCTACCACAACTCCTTCGGACTTGGCTGGGTGGACCAGTCGGAGGCGTGCAGTTTCGGCCTGGCGGTGCTGGGTGTGACGCCGGACGACCGCGTGAAGGCGCAGCGTTCCCTTGACGCCATTGCCGATGCGTTTACGGGCACGATCATGCCAGACGGACGTTTCTCCGTGCGGTATGTCTTTGGAGGGCAAATGCCCAAGAAGGGACACGGGGTCGGTTCGATCGTCAATTGCGCCATGACGCTCGACACCGTGATGCAGGCGGTGATCTTCGCCGACGCGCATCCGGAGACCGGACTCGACAGCGCGAAGTGGAAGGCCTTCGTGAAGAAGTCGCTCACGGCCCTCACGGGCCACGTGACGGGCCCGAGCTGGCGCGGGCCGCACAACGCCGGCGACGGCTATCTCGTGCCGCCGCTCGTGATGGGCAGCGAGGTGTTCGGCGATCCGCGTATGCTGGTGGCGGCGGAACGGATTGCCGATGCGCTCGCCAAGCGATTCATCTCCTACGACTCCGTTTACTGCGGCGCGACGCTGGATGCCCGCTGCGAGGACGGCGAAAGCTGCCAGTCGGCGTTCATGGGCTTCGAGGCGTTGTTCCGCAGCGCGGTCAAGCGCGGCGACAGGAACGCGGCGGCCAAGTGGGAACGGTGCGTTCGCCACGCGCTTGACATGTCGTTCACCTACATGGTGTCTTGGGACATCCCGACGCCGGAAGGCAGCGACCTCTTCAACCACGCCTTCCGTGCGACCGGCTGGATGATGGTGTCGCCGCAGAACCAGTGCATGGACTGCCTGGGCGCGATCGAGGCGCCGGCGACGTGGCGCATGGGCGTTTACTGGAAGGACCGGCGTCTGCAGGATCTCGCGAAGCTCCGGTTCGCGAGCGGCTGCCAGCTGCTCGACGAGGAGGGCGCGTCGGGCGAGAACATCCAGCTGACGAATTTCGGCAACCTCCTCGACGACCACCGGCACCCATCTCGTGATAGCGACGCGGCGAAGTTCCGCGGCGTGTACCGCGACAGCTGGGAGATGCTCTGGATGACGGCCATTCACATGAAGGCCGGCTGCGAATTCATGCTCATGGGCGTCGATTGGTAGCATCTGAACCGATCTGCCAGTTCCTGCTTGATGGGCGTTAAGAGGTATCCCAATGACAAATTCGTGCCCGCGCGCCGCATGAACGACAAGGCCGTGGGCCTCTACGACCGCGTGACGAAACGCTTCTTCGCCAACGCCGGCAAAGGCACGTTCCTCGTGCCGGGCGATCAGCCTCCCCGTGGCAGGCGCTGGTCGCTTGCGCGGGCGCGCGAATGGGGCCGGACGAATCCGTGGTACTGCGGGTTCAACCACGTGCCGGCGAACGCGATCAACGACATCCCGAACATCCTGCCCATCCACAAGGAGACGGGGGTGGGGAGCATGCTGTGGGGACTCGTCAACGGCAAGGCGCAGACGCACCTCCCCAACGGAGGTTATACCGCGAACTACAAAGGCCCGTGGAAGCACGACCTCTTCCACTCCGACCACCGCCCGTACAGCGTGACGGATCTCGAACTCATCCGCGCCGCCACCCGTGCCACAACAAAATGACGGTAAGAGGCACCTGCGTTAATCCTATTTGAAACCGATCCGGTGTATGTAGTAATCCCCATCGGTGTAAGCGTATGGTTCTGACGGTGCAAGCAGTTGTTTTGCCGCCAGTCTTTTTTGATTTGCCGTCAAATTAATATTCATTCGGCGGCAAATATTTAGTATAATGGCGGCAAGTTTCCGTTGGGTACAGGAGAAGGAAGGCTTTTCACATGCAGTCCGTCCCTCTGACACGACGAACAAAGGAGAAAAACACATGCAGAAGCGCATAAAGATCAAGGCTGTCACCCGCGAGAAGGATGCCGCAGGGAAGTTTCAGACCAACCTGACGCCGAACGCGACCCTTGAGGGAAAAGAGCTCATTGAGCGGTGGGCGGAATTTTCCCGTCTGAACGCCGCGCAGGCAGAGACAACGTTGGTACTGCTGAAGGGCTTCATCCTTGAAGAGCTGGCCAAAGGCAATAAGCTCGACTTCGGACTGGTGTCGTTCTATCCAAGGCTGTCCGGCGCGCTTTCCAGCCGCGATTCCTCGCCTGAAGCAGAGGGGCTTTACGTGCGCGGGGCGGTGAAGGCGAGGCGTCCGCTGATGAACGGGCTGAGGGACAAGCTAGAGGCGGTGAATGGTCTCACGACGGTCCAGGCGCACATCTACAACGTCTTTGACAAGACGGCAAAGTGCTTTGACGTGCTGGCAACCGGCCATGTCCTGAGCGTTGCCGGCTACGACATCCCCGTGGACGCCGCTAAGGAAGACGAGGGCGTGTGGCTTGAACGGCGGACGCACAAAGGCTACGAGCGCGTGGCGAAGGGAAGGGTCGTCGGCTACGCGACAGACCTCACGGAAGTCGTCTTCGACGAACAGATAGCGCCCGGGACATACGTGCTG